>CAIMDZ010000169.1 GCA_903839875.1 uncultured Bacteroidota bacterium | reverse complement strand
TCAACCTATCAACTTATCAACTTATCAACTTATCAACTTATCAACCTGTCAACTTATCAACTTATCAACCTGTCAACCTGTCAACCTATGAACTTTTCAACTACCAGCCCTCAGCATCCTCCAGTTCCCATTCATATCCTTCCTGATCTCAACATTTTTATAACCCATCTCTTCAAACATAAATTTACACTCCTCTGCATGCCCTGCATCCAATTCACAATAAATATACCCGTTGCTCATTAAATGTTCTTTACCAAATAATGCAATAGCCTTATAAAATACCAGAGCATCATTATCCGGTACAAATAACGCTATCTCCGGCTCAAAGTCTTTTACATTCCTGTGCAGCCTTGCTTTTTCCTCTGCCGGTATATAAGGCGGGTTGGACACAATAACATCATATACCCCCAGTTTATTGTGCTGTGAACTATCTAAAAAATCTAATTGCAGAAATTGTACTGCTGCATGCAGGTCCCTTGCATTTCTTTGCGCCACGGTTATAGCCTCCTTACTAATATCGCACGAAGTTACCTCCGCATCAGGCAAAGCAAGTTTTATTGATACCGGGATGCACCCGCTCCCCGTACCAATATCCAGTATTCGGAATAGGGAATTGGGAATTTGGAATTGGGAGGAGGTTTCACTAACCACCTCTCGCGGACTTACGACTTTCGACTTTCGACTTTCGACTAAAAAACCCACCAATTCCTCTGTCTCCGGCCTCGGTATCAAAACGTTTTCATTCACAAAAAACTCCCTTCCCAAAAACCAGGCTGTTGAAATCACGTACTGCAAAGGCTTCCCGGTTTGCAATTCACGACTCATCCGCTCATATTGCCTTTGCTGTTCTTCTGTAAAAAGAGTTTCTTTTTGAAGTAATCGCTGTGTTTTATCCAGTTTGGTTATAAATCCAACTATTTCATGAGCAATAGCGGCAGCTTCCCGCTCCTCATAAAGCAGCTGGAGTCTATTCTTTAATTCATAAAATGCCTGACTATAACTAAGCATGACTGTAAAGATAATAGCAAATACCACCAGAAACTACAACCTCACCTGACTCTGGCAAAAAGCCCTGTATGGGCGGGATATATCAGCGATGGGCAACGCCCATCGATCAAACATAATTTTTTGGTAGCCCTGTTGGGGCGGGAGAGTTTACGCAACTTGGGAGCCATTACCTATTAGCATTGAACCTTTGGGAGAATCAGGTTTTAAAATTTATTACTTTTAAGCCATTGGAACCTGAATATTGTATAAAACGCTCTCTTGAATTGGCCCAGCGCGCCAAAGGCCACACCGCCCCCAACCCTATGGTAGGCGCGGTCCTTGTTCACAATGATCGCATCATTGGCGAAGGCTGGCATCACTACTATGGCGCCGATCATGCCGAAGTCAACTGCCTAAAAAATGTACCCGACCCCGACAAACACCTCATCCCAGAAAGTACCATGTACGTCAACCTGGAGCCCTGCGCCCATTATGGTATTACGCCACCATGCGCAACCCGGCTGGTACAGGAAAAAATTAAAAAGGTAGTCATTGCCAATAAAGACCCATTCGAAAAAGTAAGCGGCCTGGGAATTCAAATACTACAGGATGCCGGAATTGAAGTAACCACAGGCATTTGTGCAAGTGAAGGTGAATGGGTCAACAGGCGGTTCTTCACCTTTCACAGCTTACATCGCCCATATATCATTCTCAAGTGGGCACAAACCACCGATGGCTTCATCGCCCCCCCCGACCGTAGCCGGCTGCAGATTACCGGCCCCGAAAGCCAGAACCTTGTCCATAAATGGCGCACCGAAGAAGCAGCAATTATGGTAGGCACCACCACCGCCATATACGACAATCCCCGGCTCACCGCCCGTCACTACCATGGCCGCCAGCTCCTCCGAATCGTGCTCGACCGCAAACTGCACCTGCCCCAAACGAACCATATATTTGATGATGCTGCCGCCACCTGGGTTATAAACGAACAGCGCGAAATACTAAGCGGAAATATTCATTCCATCCAAATACCCTTTGATGATAGCCTGCTGGTCAGTCTCATGCATCGCCTCCGCGACGCAAATATTTTATCCCTCATCGTAGAAGGCGGTGCAACCCTCTTAAATAGTTTCATCTCCCTGGGCCTGTGGGATGAAGCAAGAATTTTTACCGGCAGCATCACTTTAAAAGAAGGCATTCCGGCACCGGTTATTACAAATCATAACATCGCATTCAAAACCCCTTCAGGAGAAGACACCCTGCAGGTAACTATAAACAAAAACAATGCATACCCATATATCGAAGGAATGGAATTATAGGCTCAGGAAAAATATTTTTTGCGCCCTTAAAAACACAACACATTAAAACCGCACCTTTGCGCCTTGGCGCCTTTGCGAGAGACTTTATCTTTGCATAAAACACCGGATACAAATGTTTTACCTCATTGCCACCATCATACTCAATGTCCTGATCTCATCCATCTTTAAACTTTTCCCTAAGTACAACATTAATACGCTCCAGGCCATCGTCGCCAATTACATAGTCTGCGTTATCACAGGTTCATTCTTCATCGGACACATACCTTCTCTCAATGCAGCCATCCACGCAACATGGCTTCCCTGGTCGCTGCTTATGGGCGTCGGATTCATCTGTATTTTCAACCTGCTTGGCTATAGCACCCGCGTAGATGGAATTACCACAACCACCATCGCCAACAAACTATCCCTCGTCATACCAGCCCTGTTCTCTGTGATACTCTACAAAGAGCAGGTCGGTACCGGCAAAGTCATAGGTATTATACTTGCACTACCTGCTGTTTACCTTACCACCAGGGTTAAAGGCGAAAACAACAAACCGCCGAATCTGGTATTACCTGCCCTGATATTCATAGGTGGCGGTCTTCTCGATACGCTTATGAAATATGTCCAAACCTATTTTCTCCCCACCAACGATACCCAGGCGCTTTATACCATATTCTGCTTTGCAACAGCAGCTTCGATAGGTATATTAATTGTAGCGGTATTAATCATGCTCCGTAAAACCACCATCAGGATGCGCAATATTGTTGCGGGTGTCTGCATGGGTATCCCCAATTATTTTTCTATCTACTACCTTATTCGTTTGCTGGAATCCAAAGATTTCCTGCAAAGTTCCGCAGCCATACCCGTCCTCAATATCGGGATAGTGGTTGCATCCACGCTCACAGCTATTTTACTATTCAAAGAAAAGACCACCATCCTCCGCGACATAGGTCTCGGCCTCTCCATTCTGGCTATATTGCTCATTGCATTTGGAGATAAGTAAATATTCATAGGGTATTTTGTTGCTACACATTTAAGATATTGTTTCTATCTTTAATAAAAAATAATAAATGTAATGTCATTTGTTTTAATAAGTATTGTGCCTACCTTTATCTTGTATGTTCTTTTTTTACACACCATGTATTTGGGAATTTTTTTTTGAAAAATCATTTTTATGAAAAATTATACCATCCTGTTATTAATAATTGTTCTTACTACCGTCATAAATGTTTCTGTAAATGCACAGCGGATTTTAGTGACAATAGCAGGCAACGGTTATGCGGGCTTCAACGGTGATGGCTGGGGAAATAAATCTACCCAGTTGTTTTCCCCGAATGATGTGTGTATGGATGCTGCTCAGAATATTTATATAGCTGATCTTGATAACAACAGAATAAGGAAGATGTCTGCTGCCAGAGGAATTATTACAACTTTTGCGGGAGGCGGCACTTCCCTTGCAGATGGAATACCAGCAACTAATGCGGCATTATATCCAAATTATATGTGCATTGATGCTTCAGGTAATATTTATGTAACAACGTTAAACCATAAGATAAGGAAAATAGATGCTGTTACCAGTCTGGTTAGTACAATAGCAGGTACTGGTACTCGTGGCTTTAGCGGCGATGGTGGCCCCGCCTCTACAGCGATGCTTAATGGACCAAGAGGTATATGCATTGACCCTACAGGAAATATTTACTTTGTAGATGACAGCAATTTCAGAGTGAGAAAAATCTCTTCTACCGGTATCATAACAACTATCGCCGGCAACGGGCTACCGGGCTATGGCGGAGATGGCGGCCCTGCAACTGCAGCACGTATGGCTAAGTCTTATGCTATTGGTGTTAACAGTTATGGAGATGTATTTTTTTCCGACCAGATTGGAACTTATATCCGGAAGATAAAAGCAACAACGGGTATAATTACAAATTATGCAGGGAATGGAGGAGCTACGGCAGATGCTCATGGTGGCCCTGCAACTTCCGCAGCCCTCGGCGAGATATTAGGTATACATGTTTATGGAAACAATGACCTGTATTGTGATGACGCCAGTTGTTCCAACACACGTATTGATTTTATTTCAGGGAACATCTACATGGAATCCGGTTCGCATTCCATAGATGGATATACAGGCAATGGCCGCGATGCCTTGTCATTGGTATTAAATGGACCACATGGATTGTGGGTGGATGACCAGGGAAATATTCTTATTGCTGACACCTGGAACCAACGGATCCGCAAATCTATTAAAGTTACCAACAAACCCAGTTTCATTTATGGAAAAGCGCAGACCATCAACCTGTGCCACTCCTACGCCAACTTTATTGATACCTTATTATCTGTAACGGATATTGACTCACCGCAAACGCAATCGTGGTCAGTCTTAACGTCACCGGTGCACGGAACACTCATAGGTATTCCCGCAACAGCCACCGGCTTAGGCGCACATAATGTAGTCATACCAACTGGTGCATCCTACATACCCGTTACATCTTACTCCGGTTTGGATTCTTTCCGCATTCGCGTAACAGATGGGATATTCTCCGACACGACAATAGTGTATGTAAATCTGGTAGCATCATTTACCGGCGGCATTGGCGGACTTGACAACCTTTGTAACGGGTCTATGACCACACTTCATGGTTGCGCACCGTCGGGATTGTGGTCAGCTTCAAACACGCACGCCACTATAGGTGCAACCACAGGTATCATTACGACCTCATCACCCGGAGTGGATACAGTCACGTTTTACGTCAGTGCCACTTGCCCCATAACCGCCACTATGGCCTTTACTGTAAACGCCATTCCTTCCGCCGGAACAATAACGGCCCCGGACAGCATTTGCCCTGGCGCAACTGTAACTCTGACTGAAACAGTTCCGGGAGGCAGTTGGTACACCGACGGTACATATTCGGTAATAGACACGGTGTCAGGATCATTTACCGCGCTCCGTACCGGTTATGAAGACGTAAGATATACTGTCAGGACAGCATGGTGCTCAGCTTCTGCGTATCGAAGTGTTTCTGTTCGCGCTCCCTCTCCCTTACTTGCCGGCGTTATCAGCGGCCCCGATTCTGTTTGCATGGGCTCATCAATAACGCTCACTAGTTCTTTGGGAGGAGGCATTTGGCAGACACGAAATTTCAATACCGCAATAAACCCGCTCTCTGGAATAGACACGGGTGTGAACGCCGGCCCCGATAGTATTGCTTACACGGTAACCGTTACACCCGGTTGCTATGCATATGCGTATTTTATTGTCACAAGCTTAATGCCTCCTTACACAGGTGTTATTGCAGGGCCGGATGATGTATGCGCTGGCTCCGCTATTACTCTGGCCAATGCTGTGACTGGAGGCGTCTGGACATCCGCTAATTCCAATGCATCAATCGGCACTACTGGCATTGTCAGCGGATTAATTCCTGGTACCGACACTATTGTATATACAGTAAACGATGGGTTTTGTACTGCTCACACGCAAAAAGCTATAACAGTCGATCCAATTCCTTACGCAGGCGCTATTACCGGTGCCGACAGTGTTTGCAAAGGTGCAGCCATTACGCTGGTAAATACTGCTCCTGGCGGCATCTGGAGTGCCGGAAATGCCAATGCTGCTGTGTCATCAACGGGCGTAGTTACGGGTTCTGCGCTTGGCCAGGATACAATAACCTACGCCGTAACTAATATTTGCGGAACAGCCCAAACAAAACACAATGTGGTTGTCTGGAATTGCGATTACGTCAATGTCATTACACTCTCGTCTGCACCCGTGTTCAACGTGTTCCCCGACCCAGCATCTGTTTTGCTGAATGTTGAATGGACGGGACTGCATGCTGCAAGTTTTGATCTATCGCTGACAGATGTCACTGGCCGGATCATTTTGAAAAATGAAATCGCAGCAGGCAATGGTTATGGTAAGGTACAGTTAAACCTATCGGACATTAATAATGGAACATACTTGCTTTCTTTAACTTCAGGCGACTCGCATAATACCCGCAAAGTAATAATAGCGAAGTAATTTAGCGTAACCGTAACAACGAGTTTAACATTTGCGCAAATAATAAATATACACGGCCACCTAACATTTCTCCCTCTATTTACGCCTTTATATATGATACTAATTTTAATTAATAGTATGCTATTTTATTACAAATAATTCTTTATCTTTATTTTCGTTCTATTCACCAAATTTTAAACCTTTCTTTTTATGAAAAAATATTCACTTGCCTTATTATTTGCCGGACTATTGAGCGGCATTATTTACAGCAATGTAAATGCACAGAGAATAACTGTAACCGTTGCTGGAAACGGAACGGCAGGTTATACCGGCGATGGTAGTTCAGCGATATATGCAGCGATCAACAATCCGCAGGACGTTTGTCTTGATGCCGCCAACAATCTATACTTTGTTGATAAAAACAATAACAGGGTACGGAAAGTATCCGGTGGTGTGATAAATACCATTGCCGGTGGCGGGTCTTCCACATCCGATGGTGTGCCCGCAACCACCGCATCTATTACACCCAATTACATGTGCATAGATGCTTCAGGAAATATTTATATCACCACTGCAAATAAAATAAGAAAAATAAATGCAGTTGGCGGTACTATTTCCACCATTGCAGGCACTAGCCTGTCAGGCTTTAGCGGCGATGGCGGACCGGCAACAGCCGCTTTGCTCAGCAATCCAACAGGTATCTGTATAGATGCTTCCGGCAATCTTTATTTTGTTGACCGCGGAAACAATCGAGTAAGGAAAATTAATGCCCTATCCGGTACAATCACCACCATTGCAGGATCCAGTTCCACCAGTGGATATACAGGTGATGGCGGACCAGCTACAGTTGCTACATTGGGCAGCCCGGCATGTATTTGTTTAAATGCTGCCGGCGATGTTTATTTTTCAGATCAGAACCCTGCTTTCCCTTTGGGTTATGATAATTCAGTCATCAGGAAAATTACTGCTTCCACCGGCATTGTTACCACAATTGCAGGTGCTGCGCCATGCACTTCTACTTCCGGCGTGCCTGCTTTGCATGCTACTTTAGGTACCATCACAGGTATGTGTTGCGACGATTCAGGAAACGTCCACACTTGTGAAATGAGTTGTTCCTGCAGAGAAATACAAATGTCTTCTGGTATGCTTATCCTCGAGGGTGGTAACTTTGGAATCCAGAGCTTCTCCGATGATATTACTTCACCTCTTGCCAACATGAACCACCCCTTCGGCATCTGCATAGACCATGCAGGTACCATATACATTGCCGATGGCTTTAACAATCGTATCAGGAAGCTGATTCAATTAACTAACAAACCTTCTTTTGCTTTTGGTCAAACTCAATTTATCACCCCATGCCCCGGATCTGTATATCAACTGAGTTCACCGTTGTCGGTTACTGACTACGACTCAACACATACCGAAACATGGTCGGTCCTTTCAACTCCGGCTCATGGTGTTCTTTCCGGATTCCCGCTTTCAATGGCTTGCGTCGGCACCAATACTACAACCAAACCGACAGGATTGACTTATACACCTTCCGGTACTTATCTGGGAACTGATGCGTTCCAGGTACGCGTCACCGACGGCACGCACTCTGATACGGTTACCATAAATGCATCTGTGCAGGTGGCCTCTCCGGGCACCATTTCCGGCCCCACGCACATTTGTGCCGGTTCTGCAACAACTTTAACTGAAACAGTGCCCGGCGGAAACTGGACGGTTACTAATTCAAATGCGTTGGTGGGCCTGACTACAGGCGCACTGTCAGCCCTCATTGCCGGCATAGACACAGTTATTTACACTACTGTTACTCCGTGCGCCGTAACTACTACATTCGTTATAACTATCAACCCCGTACCTGCCACCGGTGTCATCAGCGGTCTGGACACAGTTTGTGCAGGGTCAACCATAACTTTAACTGAAAGCGTTTCAGGCGGACTTTGGTCATCATTAACTCCTGCTTTGGCTACTGTTGGTTCATCAACAGGAATAGTAACCGGTACTACTGATGGGAGTGCTTCCATAAAATATACCGTTAGCAACACATGGTGTACTGCCAATACCACCAAACCTGTATATGTCAACTCGCCTGCAGGTCCGCTAACCGGCGGAGACCCTATTGTTTGTATAGGCTCATCTACAACCTTTACTGATGCCGACCCCGGTGGCTCATGGAGTTTAACCAATCCATCTGCACTCATTACAGGCGGCGGTTCATCTTATGTTACTATTACCGCCATTACTACAGGTATTGATACGATCGTTTACACCAATACCAATTCATGCGGTACCGCTACAGTCACTCAGGTTGTTACTCTCAATCCTGCTCCCTCAACCGGTACTATTTCCGGCCCGTCCAGCCTTTGTTATACAGGTACTATTACCCTTACAAGCACGGTTTCCGGCGGTTATTGGATCACTTCCAATACTAATGCATATATTGATGGGTATTCAGGTTTACTTACAGGTGTGACCCCGGGCACTGATTCAGTTATCTATACTGTTTCTACAGGTGGTGCATGCACTGCATCAACAGCAATTCTGGTTACTATTGATTCAATAGCAGACCCGGGAGCTATCACAGGCTCTGGAAGCGTTTGCATATCTACTCCAATAACTTTGACCGAGTCAGTCACCGGTGGCACATGGTCTGCCACCAACACCAACGCCACAGTTTCCAGTGCCGGATTAGTAACCGGCATAACTCCGGGAATTGATACCATCATTTATTCAGTTACCAACGCATGCGGTACTGCTATAGCAGCACAGGCAATCATGATTGACCCATGCGGGGAACTGGGAAACACAGTATCTGCGGTTACTCCTGGAATTAACATATTCCCAAACCCTGCGGCACAAACCATAAACATCAAATGGAACGGACTTCAGCAAGGTAACGTAGAATATAGTATGTCCGACGTTACAGGCCGCATTGTCGCCAGCTTCACTTTACCCAACGGTAGTGGAACGGGCTCGTTGCATTTGAACATCGCTGATATCGAAGATGGTGTCTATTTTATTTCCATCCACGCAGGCACAAATCATTACATCAATAAGCTGGTAGTAGCCAGATAAACTGATTATTTTTTAGATTTTTATTAGAAATGTTATTTCGGGAAGCGTCTCAATTAAATTGGGACGCTTTTTTTATTGAAGATTATAAAAACAAAAACGCCCCGACTTTCAAAGGGGCATTTTAAAAGAATATGGCAGCTACCTACTCTCCCGTCCCGATAGCTATCGGGATGGTGCAGTACCATCGGCCATTGCCCAGGTACGCGCATAAAAAAAACCCTCAACTTGTTAGTTGAGGGTTTTAAAAGAATATGGCAGCTACCTACTCTCCCGCATTTTGGTGCAGTACCATCGGCCATGGCGGGCTTAACTTCTCTGTTCGGAATGGGAAGAGGTGAACACCGCCGGCAATACCACCATAAGATCTTGAGTCAGTT
>CAIMDZ010000168.1 GCA_903839875.1 uncultured Bacteroidota bacterium | reverse complement strand
TCTGGTAAGCAAACGGTGTGGTAGTGAGGGTGGTGATAGTGATAGAGTCGTGGAGATGGTGGTGGTAGCGGGTGGTGGTGGAGGGTGGTGGTTAGTTGATAGGTTTACAAGTTGAGCGGTTATATTTTATATAAATAATTATATTTTATTTGGGTTTGGTCTAGATAGATATCGGGACGTAATGGGAGTAAGGTTAGTATCCCTTATTCCGAATTAATCCAAATTACATCCCGATAGCTATCGGGAACAAATTTTGAAAAAAAGAAATGGCAAAAAGAGATTATTACGAAATTCTGGGTGTTTCAAAAAGCGCTGCAGCTGATGAAATAAAAAAGTCCTATCGTAAGATAGCTATGGAATTTCATCCGGACCGGAACCCCGGAAATAAAGAAGCCGAGGAGAAATTCAAAGAAGCTGCCGAGGCCTATGAAGTGCTGAGCAATCCTGAAAAGCGTGCTCAATTCGACCGGTTTGGCCATGCAGGATTAGGTGGCAATAGCGGGTTCGGTGGTGGCGGTCCGGGAGGAATGAGAATGGAAGATATCTTCTCGAATTTCGGCGACATTTTTGGTAACGATATGTTTGGCGGTATGTTTGGCGGCGGCGGCGGCCGCAGGCAGGGTACGCGAGGCGCCAACCTGCGCATAAAGCTGAAAATGGATTTTGGAGAAATTGCCAACGGTGCCAATAAAAAAATAAAAGTAAAAAAACATATTACGTGCCAGCAATGTAATGGAAGCGGGGCAAAGGATAAAAACGCTATTCAAACATGTGGTACCTGTGGCGGATCGGGACAAGTAAGAAAGGTGACCAATACCTTCCTGGGACAAATGCAGACCGTGACCACCTGCCCGCATTGTAACGGCGAAGGAAGCACCATTACCCAGAAATGCGGTAACTGTAAAGGCGAAGGACGGATATATGGCGAAGAGACCCTGAGCCTGGATATACCTGCCGGAGTGCAGGACGGCATGCAACTGAGTATGACCGGACGGGGCAATGCAGGTGAGCGGGGCGGCCCCCCTGGGGATTTGCTGCTGCTGGTAGAAGAAGAAAAGCATGAATTCCTGTCAAGGCACGACCTGGATGTGGTGTATCATTTGCATATTTCCTTCCCTGAGGCTGTGCTGGGCATACAAACAGAAGTGCCTACCATAGACGGCAAAGCCAAAATAAAGATTCCACCAGGCACACAGAGCGGAAAGATATTCAGGCTGAAGGGCAAGGGTTTCCCCTCCTTCCAGTCGGCTTATGAAAAAGGAGATGAGCTGATAGAGGTGAATGTCTGGTCGCCGCAACATCTGACCACTGAAGAAAAGGATATGATGGAAAAGCTCAAAAATTCACCCAATTTCAAACCAGGACCGGAGGCGAGGCATGAGCGGGAAGAACGGGGTTTTTTTGATAAAATAAAAGATGTGTTTGGGAGTTGAGCAATCAACTCCCTTTTTTTTGGTACTTTGCTGTTGATTTCCTCAATCGATGCTATCCAAAAACACAATAATGTCAAATGAAGGATAATTCAATTTTAAGATATGCACTATATATATTAATAATGCTCGCCGGATGTTATTCGATTTACTGGAATATTGAAGACAACGCAAAACAAGAAAAATACAATAAATTTAGGTGTAAAACAAAAGCAGTAGCTTTAAGAGGAAGGATAACAGGCGCCGAAGGCCGGTCCGAGTATATGAGAGTTTCCCTTAATGATAGTACATGGTATAGTATGGACATAGAGTCTATCAAATACAGAAAATTATTTACTTCATATCCGTTATACAAAGAGGGAGACTCAATTTTTAAAGAAGCTAATTCAAAAGAAGTAACAATCAAGCATGGCGATAGTATTTCAGTGCTTGTTTTACGATGTGATGAATAAAAGTGTTCCGCCGTTGTTGGTGTTCTCCAACAACCTCGCACAGGACAATCGCATAGGGTATCCCGCAGCACTATCCAGACTGGTCTCCTCAATAACAATATCTTAGCCCGCTTTCTTCAGACAAAACCCATAAAAATCTCCACTAATATCTTCGCAAAACCACCAATTCAAAACTTTCAAATCAGCCACTTTCGGAAAACCGCCACTTTTACATACATAACACATCAATTCCCAATCACTTAACTTAACCCCAAAAAAACTTTTTATGATACCCGCTATACTGTCTATGATAGTGCAGTTAGCTGTCTATTATAAATATGTAATTTTGTAATGTAAAATATTCTCTTCAACTTTGCCGATTTAATCAAAATTCTATTGCCATGACAGCAAATAACCAGTCACAAACAAACCAATCGCGCACCATACCACTCACGCCTTCAGTCAAAGCAACCGACCCCAAACAACGCGCCCGCATCCTCTACCTCACTACCGGCAGATCCCAACACGACATTGCCCTCGAAGTAGGTGTTTCCGAACGAACCGTCTTTACCTGGATTCATCAATATGGATGGAACAGGCTCAGGATCGCCGCCCTGCAGGCACCCGCCACCATAATCGAGAACTTCACCAGTGAAATAGTCGAAATGCAGAATGCCATTGCAGACCGCGATCTGGGCAAGCGCTTCCCTACCAACCAGGAAGCCGACGTCATGCGCAAACTCGTCCTCAGCATCGGCTCCATGAAAAACACCACATCGCTGTCCCAGAACATGCAGATGATGCAATGCTTCCGCGACTTCGTCCGTCCCCTTGACACAGACTTCTCCCGTCAGCTCGCTCATTACGCCGATAAGTTCTTCTCGGCAAAAAGCATCAACGGCTATGCACCCTATACCGTACAATACGCTGCTGATAGGACTGCCACATCATCCCCCTTCTACGACGAACTAGACGGCACAGAAGCAATTCCCATACAAGAGCCACCCACCATTACTCAAGCTTGTACCGACTTCCATGAGTGCACTGCCGCACACTGCGAATGGCCCAAATGCAAGGTAGTTGTACCCAAGGCAGCCGACGAGGCCACCCTCGAAGCCAATAAACCATGGGCTCCCCTTACCGAGTCCGAAGCGACAGAAGCCGCCATCCGGAACTCTTACGAATTAGACGATCCCGACAATTGTGCCAACGTAACATCTCCAACTCCCTTGGAGAGGGCCGGGGTGATGCCTGATCCCGCAATCCCGCAATTGCACCCCACCGATACCAATAACGAATTGATAATCAACAATAATACGTCGGTAACCCCACTTCCGGAAACACCGCCACTTCCGGAAGTATCCGGAAGAAATCCCGCAATTGCTCCTGGCACAGTAGGGGCAGCCCCATGTGTCTGCCCCACTCGCGCCGGACAGATAACACCCGTCGGTACCCCACTTCCGGAAACCCCGTCACTTCCGGAAGTATCCGGAAGAAATCCCGCAATTCCGGAAATGTCCAAAGGCGACTATCCGGCGCACGAATCGCGTAGCCAACTACAGGACAACACCGATTTCTCAGGTCATAAAGATGTGTACTAAAAGTAGAGACTAATTACTGGTTGCAGGTGAAGAAAACCTGCAACGGCGAAAAATTTGGGTAAAGGATAGCTGTCGGCGGGCAGCTTTGAGACACGCTCCGGACACATCTTGCACCTCGGCAAGTGTGGTGCAGGGTACTTCGATCGGGGTTCGGAATATGGGTTGCCGGTCGGAGACCTTCCTTTTATTCGGGATTTAAGACTGGAAGTCTTAAACCAGATATGGTAAACAGAGCACCCCAATCCCACCCCTCCGCAGAAATCAATCTCAACTTCACCCGATTTTTTAATAAGTTTGCGGTATGAAGCTTTCAGCAACCAAATACTTTTTTATTGTATTTGCCATAATGCTTTTTATTGCCTGCAATGGTGATAAAAACAAGCATCCTGATTTGAGTAGCAATCCTGTTTATCAGAGTGACCCGGCACTTAAGAAAATCACTGAGCAGATAACCAAATCACCTAAAGATGCGAGCTTGTTCTTTGAGCGGGGAAAGATGCTCAGAAAACTGAAGTATGATACGCTGGCGCTTAAAGACCTGAAAATGGCGACGATCCTGGATTCGACCAGGGCGGAATATTACAGCGCTGTTGGTGACCTTTTATTTGAAACAAAGGATATTGCCGGTTCAGTGCAGTGGTTACAAAAAGCTATTATCCTTAACCCAAAAGACATGCGTGCGCATCTGAAAATAGCCAAGATGTTTTTGTATATACAGGACTATTCCAGGGGATTTGCAGAGATCAATATTGTTTTGCGAAGCTCGCCATACAATCCTGAAGCTTATTTTCTGAAAGGTATGCTATACAAAGATATGCGGGATACAGCGAAGGCAATATCCAATTTCCAGACGGCAGTGCAGGTGGCTCCTGAATATCGTGATGCCGTAGTGCAGTTAGGGTTGCTTTACAGTGCAAAAAAAGACCCCATTGCGCTGAAGTACCTGGATAATGCTACAAAAATGGACAGCTCGGATGTTTTGCCGATGTATGCCAAGGGAGTGTATTACCAGGAAAATAAAGATTATGAAAATGCCAAGGCAATGTACAAAGCGTGCATCATCCGGGACTATCACTATACTAACGCCTACTTCAACATGGGCTACATATTGATGCACGAAGATTCGCTGGCTAAGGCTTACAGGCAGTATGATATAGTAACGAAAATTGACCCGGTGAATTCTACTGCTTATTATAACAGAGGTTTGTGCAGTGAGTTGATGGATAGCTTTAAGAAGGCAGCATCCGACTATCAAATGGCTTTGAGGATTGACTCGACTTATGACAGCCCACGTGAAGGGCTAAAGAGGCTAAGGGGAAAGGTTAAGTAATTGGGAATCGTTTGAGGTAAATATTATCAAATACAAATTACGCATGTTTTGAATAAAGCCTATAATTTTATGAATTTAACACCAACTTAAAGGCCATTTTCAGAGGTAAGCGAATTTGGTGTTTCCAATACTACGGAAAACCGCCTTCGGGGTTTGTGTCTGTTCGTTTTTACCACGGGTTTCACCCGCGGCTATTCACGGGAAAGCCCTTCGGGTTTGCTTAACAGAATAAAATTGCCTACTGCCGGATGAAACCGGCGAAGTCTGGTTCGGAGCCGGGATGGCGCTACTGTTACTTTTAGATTTTGACTTTTAACTTTTGACTTTAAATAAAAAACAATGCCAATAATCGCTCCTTCTATGTTATCAGCTGATTTTTTGAAGCTGGGTGAAGAAATAGATATGATCAACAACAGCGAAGCCGACTGGTTTCACCTGGATGTGATGGATGGAAAATTCGTACCGAATATCAGTTACGGTATGCCTATTATAGCCCAGATGAAGAAGCGCGCCAAAAAGACCTTTGATGTGCACCTGATGGTGGTGGAACCGGAGCGTTTCCTGGAGGAATTTAAAAAGGCCGGAGCTGATTACCTGACAGTTCATTATGAAACAGGATACCACCTGCACCGCACACTTACTTCAATAAGAGCATTGGGCATGAAGGCGGGGTTATCCATCAATCCTCATACTCCGGTAGATATGGTGCAGGATATTATCCATGAAATAGATCTTTTACTGGTTATGAGCATCAATCCCGGTTTCGGTGGACAGAAATTTTTACCCCTTACTTACGATAAGATCCGCAGGGCAAAAGAGATCATTACCAGCGCAGGTGCATCTACCCTGATAGAAATAGACGGCGGTGTTACTTTGGAAAATGCAGGTGATATTGTAGCAGCAGGCGCAGATGTGCTGGTGGCAGGCAACACCGTTTTTTCGGCACCTGACCCTACGGATATGATAAAAAGATTAAAACAGGCAGGAAAATAAAGTTACATTCACTACGTTTAAGAGATATGCTAAAAAAGCGGGCCTTATTATTTATCGCATTATTATTTTCCTTCGCCGGTGTTTATGCACAACATGCCGTAGTAACAGGAGTTGTACGGGATGAAAAAGGCAGGCCTATAGCAGGCGTTGGTGTGGGTGAGGCACAAACAGGCAGGGGCTTTTTCACTAATGAAAAAGGTTTTTATGTGATCGAGATCGAGGCTGATAAAAACATTACACTGGTTTTTCAATTAACAGGATATGAAACCGAAAAAAAAAGAATAAACCTGATTTCAGGAAAAACCGAGACAATAGATATAATACTTAAAGAAAGTTCAGCAACTGTACTGATTGGCGTTACGGTAACCAGTAAGCAAAAAAGAACAGAGACAGGGACCATTTATTTAGATCCTGCCATAGCCAGATACATTCCCGGGATTGACGGTATTGAGGGTATTCTGAAATCATTCACCGGTAACCACAACGAATTATCATCTCAGTACAGTGTGCGTGGAGGCAGCTATGATGAGAACCTTGTTTATGTAAATGACTTTGAAATTTACCGGCCCTTTCTTGTACGTGCAGGGCAACAGGAAGGACTTGGCTTTGTAAACACAGACCTTGTTGCCAATGTAAATTTCTCGGTTGGGGGCTTCCAGGCTAAGTATGGTGATAAGATGAGTAGTGTGCTGGATGTAACGTACAAACGGCCAACTGAATTTGCAGGGTCTGCAAGTTTTAGCCTGCTTGGCGCTTCACTGCACCTGGAAGGAGCATCAAAGAACCAAAAGCTCACCTACCTGATAGGGGCCAGGCAAAAAAGCAACCAATACCTGTTGCAGGCGCAACCTACAAAGGGCGTTTACAATCCTTCGTTTACAGATATACAGGCGCTTGTAAACTACCGGGTAAATGATAACTGGGAAATTGAGGCTATTGGCAACTATGCCCGAAACAGGTTTACCTTTTATCCTGAAACCATGGTATCCAGTTTCGGGGTGCTTAACCAGGCATACCAATTGGATGTGTTTTATAACGGCAGCGAATTTGATCAGTTTGATTCACGCTTTGGCGGCATTTCAGCCACGCATCACAGGGAAGGTTCTATGTTCAGGATCAAATTCCTGGCGTCGGCTTTCCAGACCAATGAATACGAAACTTACGACATCAACGGCCAGTATCTGTTTGGAGAATTGCAAACTGACCAGAGCAAAAAAGATTTCGGGCAAATAAAAACATACCTTGGCACAGGTGGCATACAGGATTATGCCCGAAATTACCTGGATGTGAGTGTGGGCGATGCAGGCTTCAGAGGATCCATAGATGCAAAAAGGAATTTCATTCAGTTTGGCGGCAATGGAACTGTTACTAATATTAGTGACAACCTGCACCAGTGGCAGAGAAGAGATTCGGCGGCATTTACACAACCATACAACCAGGACTCGCTGGTGATATCCAATTACTTCAATTCTTCAGCTGATTTTAAGTATGTCCGGCTGAGCGGATTTATACAGGATAATATTCACTTTGATTCAGCAAACAAATTTACAGCAACACTTGGCGTACGCTTTAATTACAGCGGACTAAACAATGAATTTCTTGTATGTCCGCGACTGCAAATGGCATACAAACCAGCTTCAGAAAAACAAGATATAGTTATTAAATTTTCTACCGGCATTTATGACCAACCACCCTTTTACCGCGAAATGCGTGACCTGCAAGGCAATGTAAACAAAGACCTGAAAGCACAGAAGTCGTTACAGACAGTGCTGGGGGCAGACTATAATTTTAAGATGCTCGATAAACGTCCATTCAAGATAACAGCAGAAGGCTACTATAAAAACCTTTGGGACCTTGACCCTTACTTCTTTGATAATGTAAGAATCAGGTATACCGGCAAGAATGATGCTGTTGGTCATATTTACGGGGGAGAGCTGCGCTTGTATGGCGATTTGGTAAAAGGCGCTACCTCATGGATTAGCATAGGCCTGCTGAAAGGGGAACAAAAAATAACCGACAGCAGTGCGGTCATAGGATATAAGCAATATTTCCCTTTACCCACTGACCAAAGATTTATGCTGGGGATGTATTTTGAAGATTATCTTCCCAGGCATGAAAATTTCAAGGTGCATCTGAATCTTATGTATGCATCGGGACTACCAGTAACTCCACCGAACGGGCACCTGTATCAGAATACTTTTCGCCAGCCCTCCTATAAACGCGCTGATATAGGTTTCTCTGCATTACTGCTTGATGCTTCCAGGAAAGAACATCCGGTGCATAGTTTTTTCAACAACGTAAAAAGTATATGGGCGAGCCTTGAAGTGTTTAACCTGCTAGGCATACAAAATACACTGTCTTATACATGGATACAGGACTGGACGAGCGGGTTGAATTATGCAGTCCCTAACCGCCTTACTTCGAGGTTGTTAAACGTAAAAGTGCTGGTTAAATTTTAAATAAATATTGTTGTTATCTTTTAAAACACTTACCTGCAAAGGATTTCAGAGAATTATAAAATTTTATTCGTAAAAGATTTTGTTGAAATCAGCAGATACGTATCTTTGCACACCGAATAAGGAAGTTTGACCTTATTTTTACAGTTCTTTTTTTATGATTTCGTAGCTCAGTTGGTAGAGCATCCCGATTTTTATCGGTAGGGTTTTGGGTTCGAAGTTTTGTTTGTCAGTTCTTTAAAATATTGATTTCGTAGCTCAGTTGGTAGAGCAATACACTTTTAATGTATGGGTCTTGGGTTCGAGTCCCAACGAAGTCACTTTTTGAAAAAAGCCTCCTTAAATAGGGAGGCTTTTTTTGTTTCTGGTTAACGACTCAGCGGTAGAGCATCTCGATTTTTTATCGGGAGGGTCTTGGGTTCGAGTCGCAACGGAATCACGAAAGCCTGGAAGAGCCTTGAAAAGCACTTACGGGCTTTTTTATTTGCTTTCTTTGTACTTTTGGTGCATTGCTGATTCATTCAGAACAATATATGGCTATTAGCAGAGCAAGTAACAGCGATGAGAAAAAAATGGACTTTCAATAGAAACCGCTCAGGATAATCATTGCTTACAGAAGTACCTAACCTGGACAAGCCAGAACCAAAAAGGAAAATTGCTAATTTTATAGCAAAAAGTTGGAACTGCTTACCGATCGCTACAAAGATAATATATCCGGTGTGCTAAGTTGCTATGACC
>CAIMDZ010000167.1 GCA_903839875.1 uncultured Bacteroidota bacterium | reverse complement strand
GTGGCAGTACGACAATTAGCGGTACAATCACAGCAACCGGCTCATGGACATTAACATTAAGCAGCGGCGGAACAGTAACCGGAAGTGGCAGCGGAACCTGGAGTAAGAGTGTGAGTCCACTCAACGGTACTATTCTTGATCTAAACAGTTCTTCTATACATACGCTTGGTTATAAAAGGGAGGAATTAGTCGGGACTAAAATCTCCAACCTTATACCTGCCGAAAAGCGCGAAGAATTCGACCATAATTATATGGAGGAGATCAAAATAATGGGAAAAGCATCTGGTATAATGATAGCAGTAAACAAGGCTGGCAAGAGAATATTTCTTTTATATCAAAATTACCTGGTAGGATCTGTAACTGCAGATCCTTATATAATTGCATTTTCACAAGACATAACTTCAAGGATTGAAGCGGAAAGGGCATTAAAAAAGAGTGAGGAAAAATATCGGAGTATTATTGCCAATATGAATCTGGGACTGCTGGAAGTTGATAAAAATGAGGATATTGTTTATGCCAATAACAGCTTTTGTCAAATGAGTGGCTATAATTTGGATAATCTTATCGGCCAGAATGCAGCAATGCTATTCATGGATACTGATCACTATTATCTTACTGAAGATGTCGTTAACAGACGGATAGAAGGTAAATCAGATGCATATGAATTAAGAGTAAAAAATAAGGAAGATGAAATAAAATGGTGGCTAATTAGCGGTGCGCCTATTGTTGATGAGAATGGTCAATTCCAGGGTTCAATAGGAATTCACCTTGATATTACACTTCAAAAATCGTTAGAGCTGGAATTAAGGAGTGCGAAGTCAGAAGCTGACCGATCAGCAAAGGCTAAAGAGATATTTCTTGCTAATATAAGCCATGAAATGAGGACTCCGATGAACGCTATATTGGGTGTAGGAAAGTTGCTTGGTAAAACAGTTTTAGCAGAACAGCAATCATTTTATTTAAACACCATTCAAAACGCAGCTAATAACCTGCTGATTATAATCAACGATCTGCTTGATTTCTCTAAAATCGAAGCAGGGAAACTTTCACTTGAGCAAATTGACTTTGATCTGAACGCTACGATCGAAAATTCAATACAGATACTTAAACACAGAGCAGAAGAAAAAGGAATATTATTGTGCTACATAAAACAAACCGGTATAGCGCCTGTATTAAAAGGAGATCCTTACAGGATAAACCAGATTTTAATGAACCTGCTTAGTAATTCATTGAAATTTACAGAAAAGGGCAGTGTGCAAATCGAATGCAGTGTGATTTCAGAAAACTCAAGAAGCCAGCAGTTAGAGTTTAAAGTGATTGATTCAGGGATTGGGATGAGCAAGGAATTCTTAACAAATTTGTTTGACAAGTTTTCGCAGGAAGATACAAGTGTGTCGAGAATGTATGGAGGTACGGGACTGGGGATGAGTATTTGCAAACAGTTAATTGAACTGATGGGGGGATCAATACATGTGGCGAGTGAGAAAAATGTTGGAACAACGATTACCTTTATTATACAATTTTCAATAGGCTCATTGACCGGACTAACAAAGGAAAAACCTAGTCATATTGATAATCTTGCATTGAAAGGTAAGCGAATT
>CAIMDZ010000166.1 GCA_903839875.1 uncultured Bacteroidota bacterium | reverse complement strand
GGAGACCAGTACAGAGCACATTGTTTACCCCAGGATAGTATCGCCCCCCTGCTTTGCCAAAAAACAAACTGAACTATTGTAAATCAATGTGTTACGCACACCTTTTAAGCCCTTTCTGGATTTTGTCGGACGACAGTGCTTGCGAATCCTAAAATCTATTAACCTGCTGACCGCAGAGTCTCGCTATGTCCAGTCATAGCCACATGACTGCCGACATGCCAGCTAAAGCAAAATAGTAGTAACTGAGGTTGGCCAAAAAACGAAATGTCCGGAAATATTAATCCAATTCACTTTTTATCACATTTTCCCAGCTTGTATTTGCATAACTATCCCAGACAAGCCATAATGCAATAGCCGAGAGCACCATAAAAAGCAATTTAAGCCACAGTAAACCAAAAGCAAAAAAGTGCCCGAAACCAAGAAAAGACGGGATAAGCATAACCAGGAAAGACTTCATAATACGTGCGCCACGCTGTTTCATCTGCTCCATCATGGAGAAAGGCAAATGCCGGAAGTTGATTCGGGCTATACAGGAAATAAATAAGGTAACATTGATCAATGCAAGCAGTATATCCCAAATAGCTTTGGGCCCCCAAACGTACATGACGAAAACAGAAATGACTATATAAAAAGGCAAAAAATACTTGACATACAAAGCCTTTAAACCGCCGATCATTATACGCCCAGGCGTTTCTACAGGGGTTGAATAATACACCCATGCGGCTTTATACTGATCAGATAAAGTCAGGTAATTCAAAGCAGTGATCATAACAAATGAGGACATATAGAGCAGGAACAAATGCATATGCCCGGTTGACAAATTATTGAATGCATCTGTATAAGAACTGCCATTCTGGGTAAGGATGTATATGAAATAGATGGGAATAAACGCGAAGGATGGATAAACACGCATGCGAAAAGAACGGCTGCGGGAACTTTGCAGCCACGTGAGTATAAACCCTGCCTTCGCATAATTGCTCGTATTAAAAAGAGCAGCGAGTTTTTGATAAACCCTGCCTGTTGCCTTTTGGTTAATTACAGGTGCAGGATTATAACCACCCGAATCAACCGTATCTATGCCACTTATCCTGCGGGCAAATTGGGGCGCCAGCCATTTCACCATTATAAACATAAAAACTAAAGGAACAACAACGGCAAATGCGCTGTAAATACCCGTACCTGTGAGATTAACAGGTGAGCCAATCCACGACCAGCACGCAGCCAGCCAGTATGGGGGAACATATCGCAACCAGGTATGATCAAGAATATTAAATTCAAATGCATTCTCTTTCTTAAAAAGGCTTGGCAACAGGTATACACTGGCAAAAAACAGCACAGAAGTTAGGACCTGGAATATATTTATGACATCTTTAAACTTCTCAGGTTTTGCCAATCTGAGCACCAAGAGGTAAACGGTGTTTACTATAAACAATGCAATAAATATCAACAACACCAACGGCAGAATGAATAGTGCAGCCGACTGCCAGCCATCAATATAACCAAGGGAAACCCAGCCCGGTAATGCCAGAGGAATAACTATGCGGAACAGGTAAATAAATACATGCAGCATCCGCGACAACACAAGCGTACGGTCATTAACAGGGCGGGGAAAAAGAATATATTTATCACGCGAATCGAACAGCACATTTGAAAAATCTGTGATGAGCATAAAAGTGATTACTCCCAATAAAAGAGAAAAGTAAATAGTAAGTGAATAGATCCGGTCCCGGACTACCCAAACCGGGAACATGTAAAAGAATCCCATAAAAAACAGAATTAAAGAAGAAATAAGGGTACCATACTTCCGGTCTTTTTTCTGTTTCGTATTTCGCACCATTGATACAGGTTTCCTGTCATCCAGCATTAACCGTGTACCAAGGATTGCTTTTAACTGCACTACATCTGCACCCAGGCTCCGCCAAAGCGCCGAGGGTAACATTACCAAAAAAAGGAGCAACTTGTTCATAATATCTAAACCAAAATTGATTTATAATTTACCAGGGGCTTATCAACCTATCAACCATTTAACCTATCAACCAGTCAACTATTCAACCTATCAACTAATTAACTACCCCCTGTCATTCATAGCAGCCGCCATGTCATCCGCTTTTTGCACCTGGTTGCCGCTTGAAGTAAGTCGTGAAAATATCTGCTCGAGGGAATCAGCGCTGTTTTGTTTCAATGCTTCAATAGTTCCATCAGCAATGATGCTGCCGTTATTTATAAGCACGATCCTGTCGGATACCTTCTCAACCACATCCATCATATGAGAGCAGTAGAAGATTGTTTTACCCTCCTGTTTCATAGCCTGTAATAACTCCTTTACCAGTATCACCGCATTGGCATCAAGGCCAGACAGAGGTTCATCCATAATTACTATTGATGGATTATGTAAAAGCCCTGAAGTGATAAGTACCTTTTGCCGCATGCCTTTTGAAAAGCTATCCATACGCTGATCAATATTGGCCAGCAGGCCAAATGAATCAAGCATTTTGCGTGAACGCTCTTCTATAACACCATCAGGCAAATGGTATAACTTACCAACAAAAGAAAGATATTCCCTCGGTGTAAGCAGGTCATACAACTCAGCCAGTTCAGGTATATATCCTATCTTACTTTTAATCTCCATGATATTGTCCCTGAGCAGTTTGCCAAATACCATTACCTCACCCGAATAATCCTGGATGATGCCTGTAAGTATCTTTACCGTGGTGGATTTGCCTGCTCCATTTGGTCCTATATAACCAATGATCTGACCCGGATAAATATCCAGGCTGATATCATTTAAAACTATTTTCTCGCCATAGCTTTTATTCAACCGGCGGATGGTAATGATTGGTTCCATAAAATGTCATTTGAAATATTCATATCCTGTTCACTAACTCAACTTCCTTGTGTTTATCAGGTTTTAATGAGTCTGAATGCATGGTTCCACTGCCCCCTCAACATTCCGGGAATACACCATAAAATACATAAAGGCTCAATAGCGCGCGCCCCGGTGGCTTTACCCATATCTTCTACTTCCCACCCAAACTGATCAAGTATATTTTGTACCTTTTTCTTGGCTTCATCGTTGTTACCGCAAATAAACATGGTAGGCTTTTCCGTAAACGGGGGATTGACCATAAACGCATTCCCCACACTATTAAAGGCTTTTACAAAATGAATTTCAGGAAAGCGCGTCTGCAGTTGCTCAAGCAAAGACTCATCTAAACCTGTAAAGTATTTCAATACACCATTTTCGGGAGTAGCATCTGCTATTGGATTGGTAGTATCTATCACTGTCTTCCACTGCATATTCTGCGGACCTGCCTCTTCTATAGCATTCGCTGCAACAGTACCCTTTACGGCCAAAACAACAATCTTTCCAAATTTCACGGCATCCTCAAAACTACCTATACGGGCTTTTTCCCCGCCTTTTTCTTTCCATTCCGTAAGTTTGGAAAGATCATGGGAACTGAGCATTACTTCATAATTGTGTTTTAGAAAACCATTACCCAAAGCTTTGGCAACTACTCCCGAACCAATAATCCCTATCTTTTTCATTTCGATATATATTTTAATTAATTGCGCCCGATGGCTATCACTGAAACTCAAATGATTTATTAAATTGTCTAAGCAGTAGCCCGGATATTTATCGGGATCATTCCACTGCCTGCTAACCCTTAACTTAACCTCGTCGTTTCATTTTATAATTTTGCAGCAAATTAGGTGAAAAATTGAATTCTAAAATATTTTTGGCATTATTCTTAGCTATAGGTCCATACTATTTTTTACAAACAGGCTAAGTTATATTCATTTCAAAACATACCATAAATGACAATAATAATTGTTTATATCCGTTTTTATACCTAATTTCATTAAAAATAAAACCACCTGATTTATGACCTTTTTCAATCCTAAAATGATTGCCATCTTTTCTATTGGCCTTATGACAAGCTTTCTGAGTTATGGCCAGGGGCCTAAAAGATCTTTTGAAAAATCTGCTTTCAGCAGCTATAAATCGTTACCATCAAATAAAGATGCAATTGAAAAATCAACAAATCTCGTGCATGATCAATTCAGCGGATGGGTGGTTACCACCGATAAACTGAATGGGTACTTTACTGATATTTACGGGCAACCAATTAATATTGACGGCAATACCAATATTGTGAAATCCCAAAATTGCATGGACCAAAAACTCAGCGATCTGGGAGTTAACAAGGCAGAATGGAAAATGGTAAGTGCACCCAGCGCCCGCAAAGCCGACTATGTCAATTACAGGCAAAGTATCAACGGCCGTAGTGTAGTGTTTTCCTGGCTTAGTTTCCGGTTTACAAAACAAGGTGGACTGGCAAGGATAAAGATGAAAAATTATGGCGCTCCGGGTAAAAATACCAAACCGGTTTTATCCGGGAAGGAAGCAATAAATGCCGCTATTAAAGACCTCGGCGATGTGGTAATAACAAAAACTGAAACCGATAAAGACTGGTCATGGTTCCCTGTGCCTTCCGCAAAAGGATACGAACTTCATCCAGCATGGCATTTTACTATCACCGGTAAAATACCCGGCGGCATTCCACTGAGCCTTACCGGTTATACCGATGCCATTACCGGTGAATTGCTGTACCGCACCAACGAGGTAAAAGAAACAGGCTACGACCTTACTGTGAAAGGCGTAGTATATAAGAACGGCACACTGAACCCCGCAACATCCGAACCACTTCAAAACCTGAAACTGGATATAGCAACAGGGGCTTATTTTACAGATACAGCAGGGACTTTTTCCAGTTCACTATTGGTACTTCCACAAAGCACTGTAATTCCGCTGGCAGGAAAATGGTCTACAGTAATTGATTCTCCAACCGGATTAACTCCTGTATTCACAGACCTGGTTTCACTATCCGGCACCACCTACACCTACCCAACCACCCCAATACCCAGCAGCGACCGGCACATAAATGCTTACTACCATGTCAACAGGGTTCATGACTTTATGAAAGGATGGTTTGGTACACTTTTTACTGGCATGGATACTTCATTAACAACCCTTGTTGATCTTTATGGCGGCACCTGTAATGCCTTTTACAATCATTCAACCATCAATTTTTTTGCTGCCGGTGCAGGATGCCATTCATTCGCGGAAATAGGCGATGTTATTTATCATGAATACGGCCATGGAATATCAGACCATTTTTATACCCAGTATGCCGGTTCAACAATTATGAATGGCGCTTTAAATGAAGCGTGCTCAGATATTTGGGCGCTTGGTATAACACACAGCCCCGTTTTGGCTGCCAATGCCTTTGTAGGTTATGGCGGATTTATCCGTAGATACGATTTGATGCCACAGGTTTACCCGATAGATCTGCAGGGTTTTGATACACATAAAGACGGGCAGATAATTGCAGGTTGCTGGTGGGATTTAGGGGTTAACATTGGAAGTTTTGATACTATGGCAAAACTATTTACGGATGTTTATTTCGATGTTCCCGATGGCGCCAGTGGCTATGAAGGCGCTATTTATCAATCTATACTTATTGACGCCCTGATGGCTGATGACAATGACGCTAATTTGTTCAACGGCACCCCACATTACGCCCAGATCGTTGCTGCTTTTGCCAAACACGGTATCTACCTGCATGGTGATGCATTCCTGAACCATACTGAACTGCACAACCAATTGGAAAATAACCCGATCACGGTTCATGCATCGCTTTCATTAACTACCGCAACCTATGTTCATGACCTCACCCTTTATTACCGGCTGAATGGCGCCGGCGCCTGGAATCCAATTGTACTTACCAACTCAAGCCTCAGCTTCACAGGTAATATTCCGGCTCAGCCGCTTGGCACTACCGTGGAATATTATTTTGTGGTTCATGATTCTTTGAATACACCTACTGCATTTTTCCCCATCACCTGCAATCCTGCGCTGCCGGTTAACCAAAGATCAATACCCTTCCAGTTTGGTGTGGGTGTAGTAGGTATGGACAGCACAAATTTCGAAAGTGCAGTTGCAGGATGGAGCATTAGCAGTAATCCCGGCGATGATGCAACTACAGGTTTGTGGCAGCGCATGGTACCCATCCCAAGCAGTACCATCTTCACTTCCTGGCCTTATGGCGACCATACTACAGGTTCCGGAAAATGCCTGGTAACCGGAACGGGAACCGGCGGTGGTGGCTTTTCCGGTATGCCTGTTCAAAATGGCACTACCAGTGTTATTACTCCGGTCTTTGACGTCAGTGGTTATACAAAGCCCGTAATACAATATTATCGCTGGTTTTCGAATGAACAGGCTTTCTCAAATTTCAAGAAAGACCCCTGGATCGTAAAAATCAGGGATGCATCCAATGCTACCTGGATAACGGTTGAAAATACTTACCAGGCCGATGTGAACTGGCGTAAGCGTATATTCCCTGTTAGCCAGTACCTGCCAACAGCAACGCATATACAATTGAAGTTCTTTGCTTCTGATTCCGTCTATACCAATTGGGAAAATAACGGTCAGACAATAACAGTAGGCGGCGTAGATGATTTCATCATTTATGATCAGGGCGACCGTACCGGTGTTCAAAACATTTCAGCTGTGAAGGTTGAAATATTCCCTAACCCTGCTGATGAACAAATACATATCGTTTTGCAAGAGGGCAATTCCGGAACTATCAAATTGTTTGACATGACGGGTAAACAAATTACCGGGATCGTTTTAGAGCAAAACAAAAGTGAATACACTATAAGTACCCGGACATTGGCAGAGGGTAATTACAACCTTGTGATTGAGGCCGGCAAGAGCATACAATCTAAGAAGGTTGTTGTATTGCATCAGTAAGCTTCGTAAGTTGAGAGTCATATGATGTGGGTTTCCAAACAAAGGGGGACCAGCATATTATCTGAATTCATCGCCATTGCACATGTCCTCACCGGCGACCTCGCGGAGGGATTTCGAGCTGTTCCGCAGGTGAGTATGCTGAACGATTTGATTATTTTTTTGTTTTCAAAGACTACAACCGATATTGGAAATATTTTTTATCTTGCATTAAATGAACCATTTATGAAAAGATATGTATGCTCTATTTTACCGTTTTTATTTTTCGCTGCCCTTACAAGCGCCCAGACAATAACAACTATTGCCGGTAAAGGCACCTCGGGCTTCAGCGGCGATGGTGGCCCGGCCCTCATGGCCGAATTTAGCGATCCCGTTGTTTTGGCCATGGATAAGCACGGCAATCTTTATGTCAGTGAGGTGTTTAATTATCGCCTCCGCAAGATAAATACATCAGGCGTCATATCTACTGTTACGGGCAATGGCACTATCGGCATTCCAAGTACGGGCACCCCTTCTGCCGGCTCATCCATAGGCATAGCGTATGGTCTATGGTGCGACACCACCGACGAGATCATTATGACCCTCGAAGAGACCGTAACAAAAATTAACACATCGGGCAACTTTGTCAATCTTGCAGGCAACGGGGTCACCGGCTATAATGGAGACAATATACAGGCAACTTCTGCCGAGGTCAATATAACATCAGGCGTTGTAATAAATTCTGCCAGGGAACTTATTTTTGTTGACCACCAGAATTTCCGCATCCGCAAAGTAGACATAAGCGGCGTCATTCATACCATAGCCGGGGGAACACTTAGCACCTATGGCGACGGCGGGCCTGCTTCTGCAACGAAATTAACTTACCCAACCAGCCTTGCTATAGACAAATATGACAATATTTATTTTGCAGACTCCGGGTTGAATGTCAGAAAAATAAGCACAGCAGGCATCATTACACGTGTGGCGGGAAACGGCACCCAGGGCTTCAGCGGCGATGGAGGCCCTGCTACCGCTGCTTCGTTTAATGGGGTACAGAATATGATTTTTGATAAACATGGCAATATGTACATAGCCGATGGAGCTAACCACAGGGTAAGGAAAGTAAGTACCAACGGCATTATTACTACCATAGTAGGCAATGGCACTGCAGGTTTCAGCGGCGATGGCGGCCCCGCAACAGCAGCTGAACTCAACGGACCGTGGGGAATGGCTTTCGACAGTGCCGGCAATTTTTACATTGCTGATGTAAATAATCAGAGGATACGAAAAGTATCCGGTTTATTTACAGATGTGCCTGTGGTAGCTGATAATGCCCCGGAGCCTGTTATTTTTCCTAACCCGTTTCATGATGAACTGACATTAGAAGTCAATAACGATAATTACCGGTCATTAGCGGTTTTTGATCTGATGGGCAGGATCGTATTACAGCAGGCGCTGACGGGAAACAAAATAAAAATAAATGCACAAAATATTTCTCCAGGAGTATATTACATCCGGCTGAGTAACGAACATGAAACTGTGATAAAAAAGATTATTAAAATATAGTATCGAAACGTTGTGTTCTGGTGGCTATACAAGACAAAGGATAAATTGTGAATGGTATTGTTGAAGATAAATAGTTTAATGCCATGGTGATTGTCACCATGACATTAAACTATTAGACTTTTCCCGGAACATAAAAAGCTCATCAAAGGTCAGCAGCCGATGGCTACGTTCCAACGTACTCCCCTTAGGGGCTAGGGGGTGAGTCGGGGGGCTTTACTCCCTCATCATCTCCTCAATCACCTCTGCGATATCTTCTGCGTTGGGTTTGGAGAAGTAGTCGCCGTCGGTGGCGTAGGCGGGGCGGTGTTCTTTGGCGGTGATGGTGCGGGGGCCTGCGTCGAGCCAGCGGAAGCCGCCTTGCTTTTCCATTACATGCCGGAACATGTAGGAGGTGGCGCCGCCGGGTACATCTTCATCAATAAACACGATACGGCTGGTCTTTTTGAGGGACGCTACTATCATGTGGTTGATATCGAAGGGGAGCAGGGTGCGCACATCTATTACTTCGCAACTGATACCCTGCGGAGCGAGGTAGTTGGTAATAGCCTCGTCAATGATGCGGAGGGTGCTGCCGTAACTTACTATGGTAATGTCGGCGCCTTCGGTCACGACTTCGGGTATACCGAAGGGGATGGTTAAGGAGCCGAGGTTGGCGGGCAGTTTTTCCTTGAGGCGATAACCGTTGAGGCATTCTATTACCAGGCCGGGCTCGTCGCTTTGCAGCAGGGTGTTATACATGCCGGCGGCCTGAACCATATTGCGGGGCACACAGAGGTAGATGCCGCGGATGGCGTTCAGTATCATGCCCATGGGCGAGCCGCTGTGCCAGAGGCCCTCGAGCCGGTGACCACGGGTGCGCACTATGATGGGGCATTTTTGTCCGCCGCGCGTGCGGTACTGCATGGTGGCCACATCGTCGCTGAGGGGCTGAAGGGCGTAGAGAAGATAGTCGAGATACTGTATCTCGGCAATGGGGCGCAGGCCGCGCATGGCCATGCCTATACCCTGCCCTATTATGGATGCTTCGCGTATGCCGGTGTCGCTGATGCGCAGCTTGCCGTACTTTTCCTGCAGGCCGGCGAAGCCCTGGTTTACGTCGCCTATCTTGCCCACGTCTTCGCCAAATGCGAATACGGCAGGGTTGGTGGCAAAAGTGTGATCGAAGAATTTATTGAGTATCTCGTAACCATTAATTGCGGGCGCAGCATCATCGTAGGTTGCAGGTACCACGGGCACTTTCATGGCGCTGTGACGGGAACCAGAATAAACATGCGAGGAGTACTTTTCTTCGTTATCGGTTTTTATGTAATTATAAAAATTACGCACCGACCTCGTTACTTCACTTTCTGCCGGACAAAGGTTAAGTACCTTACGGACAGCCTGCATCACATCTTTGCGGATAGGGTCTCTTTTTGAAGTCAGCTCTTTAATAATGAATGCAATAGCTGCAGCATTTTGCCCGGCCTCGTACACAGCCTGGTGGCATAAAGTGGCTGCCTGAGTTACCTGTTCATTTATAGGCCCCAGAAAATGCTCCCATGCTCTTTGTTTGGCAGCCCTTGCTTCCTTGGTAGCTTCTTCCTCCAGGGTAACGATCTCTTCGACAGAAGCAATTTTATTATCTAACAGGAAACTCCGCATGCGTGTGATGCAGTCCCATTCTTTTTCCCAATCAAGGCGCTCCCTGGTTTTATACCTTTCGTGCGATCCTGAGGTAGAATGCCCCTGCGGCTGTGTCATTTCCTGTACATGGAAGATGGCAGGGATATGGGTATCGCGCACGCGCGCTATGCCCTGCTGGAAGGTTTGCACAAGCCCTGCATAATCCCAGCCCTTGACCGTATAAATATTGATACCACCCTTTCTATCATCCCACTGCATGCCTGCAAGTGCATCGGAAATGGAGTTTTTAGTTGTCTGAAATTTCCTGGGTACTGAAATACCATAACCATCATCCCATATGAAAATGGCAAGGGGCACCTGCAACACACCTGCAGCATTCACACTCTCCCAAAAAAGCCCTTCAGAAGTGGCTGCATCACCTATGGTACAAAATATTACTTCGTTTCCTTTATTGCTGAATTTTTCAAAACCCGTATGCAGTTCATCCACATTGCGGAACATCTTGGAGGCATATGCCAGCCCCAGCGCGCGCACCATCTGGCCGGCTGTGGGTGAAATATCGCTGCTGGATTGCGGATCCTTTGTGAGATCCTTCCAGTCGCCATGTTCATCGAGCCAGCGTGTGCCATAATGCCCGTTCATCATACGGCCCGCAGAAGATGGTTCACTTTCCGTATCCATATCGGCATACAACTGGGCGAAGAATTTTTGAATATCGCTCATGCCGGTGGCAAACATCAGCGTCTGGTCGCGGTAGTAACCGGTTCGTATGTCGCCGGGTTTGAAGCATTTGGCAGCAGCTATCTGCGCCAATTCTTTACCATCTCCGAAGATGCCGAATTTAGCCTTGCCTGTCAATACCTCGCGGCGCCCGATAATACTGGCTTCCCGGCTGGCAATGGCAAGCCTGTAATCATCAAGAACCCCTTGTTTGAATTCTTCAAATGACAACCTTACCGACTTAGTAGAAGCAGCTAGCTGGGACATATCAAAATGGTTCTGATTTCAATTAATTACAAAGATAGGTTTAAGATGGAAAATTAAAAGGAACGCTGGCAAAATATATTTGATCGTTTGGGGTCCAGGAGGGTGTGTGTTCATCACGGGTTCATAAGGCGTTGCCCTCTGCTATGGGACCTGCCTGCCTGCCGGCAGGTTCATCCCGTTCAGGGAAACCTGGTTCCATAGTGGGCAAGTCAACACCAATTACCACGAAGTGGTTAAATCCCATAGCGGGGGGCAACGCCCATCGAAACGCGTTGGACCTATTAACAATTGTTATCGCATCATTTTAGAAAAATATGACAATGGTTCCCATAAGTTAAACGCAACTATCTGACGGGGGAATAATACCACATAAGTGGTATATGCCGTTATATTAATAAGAGTACTTTTGACACATCTTTTAACCACTAAAACATACGATCATGATCATCCATGTAAGTCACAAGATCAATAATCCGGAAGTCTTCTGGAAATCTGCACAGGATAATCTGCCTAACCTGCCCGAGGCAAACGTACAGCGCGTAATACAGTCACTGCCGAATGCTGACATGAGCGAAGCATCGTGCCTGTGGGAAGCTGACAGCATTGAATCGCTGAACAGCTACCTGCGCAGCAAAGTTGGCGACACCAGCAATGAAACTTATTACGAAGTGAATACTGCGAATGCTTTAGGATTGCCGGCATAAAAGTACCCACCCAATTATTTTTTATACTGTAAATATCCTTTCAGGATATTTACAGTATCATATTAGTCACAGCAAATATCTATCTGGCATATAAAGTCTTTCCTTGGAATCATGCGCGCACCAAGGCTTTCGAGATGTGCGGTATAAACCTGGCAATCTATCAGCACTACCCCATTTGCTTTTAAATTTTCCACCAGTTTTATGAAGGCGAATTTACTGGCATTCGGCGCCAGGCTGAACATGCTTTCTCCAAAGAATATCTTACCCATTAAAATTCCATATAAACCGCCTGCAAGTTTTCCGTTTTGCCATGCCTCGGCACAGTAAGCATATCCGGTGGTATGGAGAGATGTGTAGGCTTCAACGATATTATCAGTAATCCAGGTTCCGTCCATTCCTTTTCTTCTTACATTCCTGCAGTTAGTAATCACAGCAGGAAAGGTAGTATTCATCCTGAATTCAAACTCATTCTTTTTAATCACCTGTTGCATGCTTTTGCTCACCTTCAATTCATCGGGGAACAATACAAAGCGCGGGTCAGGCGACCACCACAGGGGAGGATCTTCTTCATTAAACCATGGGAAGATGCCGCAACGGTAAGCAAGTAATAACCTATCCGGAGACAGGTCGCCGCCAATTGCCAGCAGGCCGTCATGCATGGCATTTTCCACCGGCGGGAACCAAAGTTTATCGTCTAACAGATATAACGGCAATGTTCAGTTCCGGGTTTAGTGAATATGACTTTCAGATTTTTTTACTCCTGGTAACTATCCCCCTGTTCTCGTCATTGATTTCTTCAAACGATGTGCAATCCTTCTCATTAAATTCTTCACGGGTGATATTTTCCCAGTCTCCTTCCTCCATATATTCCACATATGTTTCTTCTTCCAGGTCGCCATCAAAGACTTCTTCAAAACACTTTACTTCCAGCTTGCCGACGAGCTTGGTTTTTATCACTGTTTGTTCAGTATCGCCGTTGAACTCTATTTCTCTCAATATAGTGGCATCGGTATTGCCTCTTATGATTGTTGTACTCTTAATATAGTAAGCCATACAGAATATTTTAATTGACAAAGTTACTTACCTTTTGTACTTAGCCGCTGATGAACATCAGCCCAACGATCATTAATAAGCCTTTTTGATCATGAGCAGTTGCTCTATATCTTTTTCGGTTTTTTTATTCTTAACATCAATTCTAAAACCTCTTCCCTCCCCATATACAGGCGCAGCATCTATTATTGCCTTTATTTCTTTATCAATATCGCCAGCCAATGCCTGCTTGGTTGCTTTATCACCAAATACAAATGAAACCCTGAAGTAACCCGAAAAAGGCATCAGGTAAATGATGACCCGATTTTTATCCTTTATCCGAGCATTCCATCCATATTTCGAATAATTCCACTCTTCCTTAACTCCTGTGAAATTCTGGAAAGTAAATTGTTGAATTTGATCCCAGGCGCTAAATAATTTTCCTAATTCTTTTTGAAGGTCTTCCCAAACCGGACTATGCTCTTTATTTGTAAACACGCTTGATTCCATACCAATATATTAATGCGATTTCATTCCGGTTGCAAAGGTAGGTTACCAATCGCGGGCATAATTCAAAGTATCAGGAACATCTTCTTTGTACATGTAGCGTTTGTTTAGTTATCAGAACTAAGAAAATGTAAATAACTTCAAACCAAAATGTTAATAATTTTTGTTAATTAAATGTGATTAAATCAGAAATAAGCAATAAGTTTGTCAACTAATATACCAAAGCCAATGGAAATTGTCCTTAAAATTGATGTAGATGAATCAACTGCCAGAGTTTATAAAGACTTTAATAACGAGGATAAAGAACACTTCCTGGGTCAGGTAAGCGCTTTGCTGCAAAAAGCTACAGACAAAAAAAGATCTCAGAGAATCAGGAAAATAATCAGGGAAATAAGGAAAGATTCAGGAGGGCCTGAAGTTAATTCTGAGATATTGTATGAATTATTCCGCTCTGAGACAGATTGAACTACCTGTAGTCATTACACACCAAAAGAACTTCCGCAACCACAGGTAGAACTGGCATTCGGGTTATTGAACACAAATCCACGCGCATTAAGCCCATCCGAATAATCAACTGTCATACCATACAGATAAATGCCATGAGCATGCTTCATAACTACCGGTACTCCATCAATTCCGAACAACTCATCATCAGCTTCCTGTTTGTCAAAACCTAACAAATAAGTCATACCCGAACACCCCCCACCTTTAACGCCAAGCCGCAACTTTTGACCGGATTCAAAGCCAGGTTCATTCATCAGGCGCTTTACTTCGGCAATAGCGGCTGCGCTTAATTTTACAGGAGTATCCAGTGTCGTTTCCATTTGAATTTATTTATACAAAAATACCAATACTTAGCACGCTGACCAAATTTGAAAAGGGAATCGTCCAAATAGCCGGATTGGTGAGTGCATTAAAATATTTGCATCGCCCGCCGAAGCTCGCAGAGCGAAGGATGGGGTCCGGGCTTTATTACTACTATCCTCGTCCGTTGCCACGCTCGCTTGTACTTTCAGGGATACTACTGAGCAAGCCCGATTCCGCCGTTGTTGGTGTTCTTCACCAACAACCCTGTCTGCCTGGAAAGCTGCAGGAATAATGAGACTGCCATTGCATTGGCAACAACAGGTAATAAAAACCAATTGTTTAACCGGATAAAACGCATCATGGAAATGAAAAAGAAAAACCTCAATAACAGCCAGCTGACTATAATAATAGTAGCCATCATCGCCATCTCGTTTGCGGCGGTAATGTTCTCGTTCACACCTTCGTTTGCGCAGAAGGCGAAGCGCGCGAAGAATGATATTACCACAAAAAATGTGTATAAATACAAGACTGTGATCATTGATAGTAGTGGAAAAAGAACTGAGAATGAAGAAGTATCTGAAAAGCCGATAAAAGGGCAGCCGATGGTGGACAAGAATGACGTAGCCGCAGAAGATGGCAATCATGTGGACCGTATGGTCATCGTAAAAAATCAATCAAATGCATTTTATAACGAAGGCCAGATAACTGCCCTGGATCTTGATGTGAGCGGGATGCTTGAAAGTCTCAACAAGCAATTGGCGGATTTAGAAATAAAACTGTCAAATGCGAAGTTAACAAAAGAAACTGAAGCAGAGGTGACCGAGGAGCTGGAAAAAAACATAGCCGGATTGAAAAAGCAAACTGAAAAAATAAAGGAGCATAAGCGCGTGGTAATGATGCGTACCAGGGATCATGAGGATGCAATGATAAACGGAGAATTTCCCGACTTTGATGAAATGCTGAAGTTGATGGAAAAAGAAGCCCTGATTAAACGTTCTGAAGATTATGTGCTCACGAATACTAAAGATGGATTGACAATAAATGGTGTGAAGCAACCTGCCAGCGTGTATGACAAATACCTGCCATGGCTCGATAATAAAAACATAACGATAAAAGGACATAACAAAAAGATAGATTACAAAGCACTTGGCCCCAAAAGCATTGATGGTATGTGGGATGGAAAAGTTACCAAACAGGAACGATTCAGGATCATAGAACTAATGGGGAAAGAGGGGCTTTTAGACCCTTCGGAATGTAGCATTTCGAAAAAGAACGGCGACCTATATATCAATGATGTGAAACAACCAAATACCATCTTGGAAAAATTCGGCATGTATTTTGAGGAAAATTCTCAAATGAAAGTAACAGCAAAGGATCCCTATAAACAATAGAAAGAATAGAAGTATTCTGCGGCATATGTTCCTTCTTTGCAAACAAATAATACTTGCCACAACTTTCCTTAAAAGGAATACCTCATTTATTATCTTTGCCCCCGCTGCTTTTTTCTTTTATACTTTTTACTTTTGACTTTGAAACGCTACGTTATTGAGGTTATGTATGATGGTACTAAATTCCATGGATCACAGATCCAGGGGGAGCAGGTGACTGTGCAACTGGAGCTGAACAAGGCTTTGAGTATACTGTTCAGGACGCCAATGAGCACTTATGGCGCCAGCAGAACTGATGAAGGAGTACATGCACTATGCAACTTTTACCACTTTGATACTGAGGAGGAACTTGATTTTGACCTGAAGTATAAATGCAATTCCATACTGCCTGGCAGCCTTTGCATAAAGCAGGTTTACCTGGCTGCAAATCCCTCATTCAACGCCCGTTTCGATGCAACAGGCAGGCGTTACAGGTACCGCATATACACTGCCAAAAATCCTTTTTTGCTGAACAGGGCCATGTATTATCCCTATACTTTGAACCATGAACTGCTCCGCCAGACTGCAGCAATTATCATGGAGCACGAACACTTTGAATCCTTCTCCAAACGAAAGGCTCAATCCAAAACATTTATCTGCAATATTGCCGAATCTTACTGGGAGCAGGCCGGAGAGGAATTGCATTACGTAGTAGCAGCCAACCGCTTCCTGCGGGGTATGGTGCGTGGACTTGTTGGTACCCAACTACACATAGCCCGCGAGAAAGGCTCCATTGACGACTTCCGGAAAATTCTGGCTGTCCGTGATTGCACCAAAGCCTTTTTCGATGTGCCTGGTCATGGGCTGTATTTAGAGCAGATCGTCTACCCGGATGGAATGTTGGTTGAGGTCAATACCAGGCTAACAATGTGAAAATGTGCAGATTTGAAAATTTGAAAATGCATCCAATGGGAGAATATTAATTCATCCCCATAGCGTAATCCGGGTAATTTTCAAATTTCGACATTTTCAAATTTTCACATTCAATTACCAGCTTCCGCTCGCTCCGCCGCCGCCAAAATCGCCGCCGCCAAAACCACCGAAACCACCGCCACCACTATCTCCGCCGCCGCCCCAGCTTCCGCCATCGCCGCCGCGACCCATGCCGCCACCCAGCATATTACCCAGGAACCAGCCGGTGGCAAAACCACCAAAACCCCTTCCACTCATATAATTGCCGCCTCCGCCACCGCCCCTGAAAATGCGGATAATGAACAAAATAAAGATGACGGCAATAATGATGGCTGTTAATGGAAGATGCTTGTTGCTATCCGCTTTATCCGCCTTATACTCACCCTTTGTAGCGGCTATAATAGCATCTGCGGCTTTCGAAAAACCACCGAAGTAATTATTATTCTTAAACTCCGGGGCCATTTCATTCCTTATAATGCGGCCACATTGCAGATCGGTAAGTGCGCCCTCGAGGCCCTTTCCGGTTGAGATGTTGATCTTGCGGTCATCAATTGAGGCTATCACCACAATTCCGTTATCCTTACCACTCTTACCCACGCCCCAAAGCTTACCCAATTGAATTGCATAATCCGAGATATCGTGATCGCCCAGTGACTTGATGGTAACAATTATTATCTGGTTCGATGTGGCTCTGGCAAAACCCTCCAGTTTAACTTCCAGGTCCTGCTGCTGCGAAGGGCTCATTGTGCCGGCAAAGTCATTCACGAGCCGTGGCGGATTGGGCCTGTCAGGGTAAACCTTATCATCAGCAGCTACCCGCAAACAAGAAAGCAGCAATATCAATAACCCCGCGAGGTATAGTCGTAAATTCAGTTTATTGCTCATTTTCCAAAAACTATTTCGTCCGGTAATTCGTTTTTCTTTATCGCCGGATCATAAGGGAAATGTGTTGCCAGTGCGCTTCCCAGCTCATGTATACAGTTGCACAGCCCTTCGGCCACCTCGTTCATTTTCAGGTGCCCGGTCAGCTTAGCTGCAGCCCCCTTCCAGAACTCAGCGCCACCTGCTTTATCGTAGATGGCTATATCGCCAAACAAAGCAAACTGCCGGTCTTTCAGCGCCACATAGATGATGATAGCATTGCGTGCCTGCGTCTTTTCCATACCCAGATTGGCAAACAGCTCCTGGGCGCGGTGCAGGGCATCCATATACCTGCAGTTAGGCTCCATAAACACACGGATCTCTCCGGTGGTCTTGCTCTCCGCTTCTTTTATACTTTCAACTATCTTATGTTGCGCATCTTTATGAAGCAACTCCTTCTTCGGAAACAATGAGAACATAGCATTAATTTAAAGAGATCAGAACTGCACTTTCGGTGCCTTATCAGCACCTGCTTCTGCCTGGTACATCGTCATTTCCGGGAAATGGAACATCCGCGCTACAATATTACCCGGGAAGTTCGACACCATGATGTTGTAATTCTTCACTGCATTATTATATGCATCCCGCGAAGTCTTGATCCTGTTTTCGGTACCCTCCAACTGGACCTGCAGATCCCTGAAATTTTCATTGGCCTTCAGTTGCGGATACTGCTCTGACACAACCATCAGACGACCCAGCGCCTGGCTAAGCTGTCCCTGGCTCTGCTGAAATTGCTGCAGTTTTTCCGGAGTCAGATCTTTTGGATCTACCTTGATCTGCGAAGCCGATGCCCTGGCCTGAATAACCTGCGTAAGTGTAGTAGTTTCGAAATTAGCCACACCCTTAACAGTAGCCACCAGGTTAGGTATAAGGTCCGACCGGCGCTGATAGCTGCTTTGCACGTCAGCCCATTTAGCCTGCGCTTCTTTCTGGCCTTCATTCATACCGTTGTACTTAGTAATACTGCAGCCACCCAATATCAGGATGAACAAACCAACAACGATCCATACAATATAAGATGTTTTCATTCTTTTATAATTTTTATCAAAAGTAAGTTATGTAATGCAAAAATTCATACGGTCAATCGGCAGGCATTCATAAATTATCGGTAAATGTGGGAAAGATTGGGCAAAAAGTGAACTGTATTATATGTATATCAATTTTTTGGTCCGGGCTTACAATTTCAGTTTTCAGTACCAGGGCAGACCTTCCGGCAAATGTCATAGGTCAGAGATACATCCATAAAAACAACTCCCGTCTTGCACAAACGGGAGTTGTTTTATGGCACTATTTTATCTTATCTAAAAAGCACGTAATTATAGCCTATCCCTGCCATGATGGTCTGCAAGTTATTTCTTCCGTTCAAAATTGTGTTGGAGCGGATATTGGTAAGCCCAATTTCATAACGTGTATCAAATACCAGGCTATGCCTTCCGAAAGTATAACCTACACCTAAACCACCGGTTACACCAAAGCTAACAGTATTGACACTGCTTGTAGTATTTTCTTTGCCGTCCATAGAGTAGACAGTATTATCATAGCTGTTTGGGATTTGTCCGGCCAGATCTTTGTAAAGCATACTGTTGCCTGAAGATTTCACGCTTGCATTGGCTATGAACCCAATGTATGCGCCGCCATCAACGTAAAATTTTACTTTATTTCCTACAGTTGCGCGAAACATAACAGGTACTTCAAGATAATCATAGCTTTCTATTTTTTGATAATTGGCATATAGCGTATAAGGTGTAGTTTGTAACGGAGAGTTGGTTAACAGTGGTTGCATATCTTTTCTTTCGCTGCTCAATTGTGCAAAGTTTACCTGGGCAGCAATAGAAAAATGATTATTGAGTGCATAGGAGGTTGTAAGGCCAACATTATAACCTACCCCAAATCCATAATTTTTATTCATCTCTTCGCTACCTGCATAAAGGATGGATAAATTGGGGCCACCGAGTACTCCTATTGTAAAATCGTGTGGTTTGCAAACTTTTGCATCTTGTGCAATACTGAAATTGCTGTTCAAAAGGAGTATCGCTACAGCAATCATACTTAATACTTTTGTCCTGGTTTTCATAAAATAATGTTTTTATTGTTAATAATGTTTTTTACTGGTTTTTAATGAATCATAACCGGGACAAATGTAGAACCGATATACGCTGTTGTAAATGACCTGTGTCAATGGATGCATTGATAGTTATCAATGGATGCATTGATAACCATCATGCTAAAATTAACTTTGCACAACAATATAATTCAGGAAGGATGCATGCCTGCCGGCGATAATTCCGGAATGAACTAATTTAATCATCCCGCCAATAAAAGAGTCAATCAGGCAATAACAAACCATTGTCAGTCTATACACTGATGACAAACATCCAGCCGTCTGATTTCTGTTATTGTACAGCATTCATACTCCCCGTATTCTTGCCTGGTATTTATAATTTTTTAAACAAACTTTAATATTGAATTATGAAAAAGAAAAGTATGTTATTATTTGCTTTGGCAATAGTTGTTTTGAATTTAAGCGCATGTTTTGTTCATGAACATGGAAATGGGAAAGGACATGGTCATGGTCACGGTAGTCATCAAGAAAGGCACCATAACCGAGGGTGATGAAGTGGCTGTCAGATTCCTATAAAGTGAATCTCTGCCTGATTCAAATAAGGACATAAAACCAGCCTTCTTAAGATTGTTAGCAGAAAGTAATTTAAAATAGCTGCTTATTTAATAAACAGTTTGAATAGTATAAATTAAGTGAAGATCAAAAAATAAAAATAGTAAATTATGAAAAACATTAAAAAAGCATTATTTATCCTCGGGCTTGCACTCACTTGCGGTGCCTATAGCAGTATGGCCCAGATAATTGTAAAGATCAGGCCCCCAAGACCTCCTCATATTGAGCGTACAGCTCCGCCCAGCCCCCGGCATATATGGATAGAAGAAGATTGGTCGCCAAGGGGTAATACTTATGAATTCAGGGGTGGGCGTTGGGAAGAACCACCACATGAAAATGCAACCTGGGTACCGGGGCATTGGAAACAAACACGCAATGGTTCAATGTGGGTTCCCGGACAATGGCGTACTGGCCACGGTAACCGAGGACACGGGAACCAAGGACGCGGACATTGATAATTCCGTTAATTCAATTAAGCTGATCCTTGCTTTTCGGGGATCAGCTTTTTTTATCAGTTAGTTTATTGTTTTTGCGATCAAATAGCTATGAAATAACAAAGTTCGCTTCCTCATTCGTCCCAATTGAAGGCTGCAAACGAACATCAGTTTACATACTGATATTTATCATTGCATTTAATATATCTCTACCCGAATTTTAAAGTTGATTTCAGATAATTAACAGAACAAATCAAGGTTATGCATATCAAAATATTAATGGCCGGAAATGATCCGGAAGCTTTAGTGGCTGACGGACAGTTGTTGAGAGACCGGAATATGCTTGTGCATATGGTCTTTAACCTTGAAAATATACCTGAGCTGATTAACGAAGTGAAACCGGATATTTTATTCTTCGATTCGCCGAAGAAAAGTAACCAGATAACAGAAGCCTATAACAAGATTGTAAATAGTATTTGCTTCAAAGATATCCCTGTGATTTTTAACTTATCGGAAGATGACATGTACCTGGTAACCCGTAAAAGAACCGGGAACAATGAGCAACAAAAGTATACGGCTGATAATATTATTGATGCAATAAAATCGGCATTGACAGTGGACCGATCCCACTATCATAAACAAAAACATGCAGCAAAAGAAAATGAGTTGCAGCCACTTGTTCTGCAATTACCTGTTTATTGTTAAGGACTTCGGACTTCAAAACAATAATCACCTCCGTTTGCAGCGTAATAAACCATAATCAACCTGTTTTTTGTTCCAGAATTTTTCAGAATAGTTGAGATTAGATCAATGTATGCAAATCATTCATTATCGTGTTGTAGACGGGCACTAAGTAAGTGTTAACAGGGTTTGTTTGGTTCCAACCCATTGCAGCAAATCTTAAAGGAGTATCCCACATCAAGAGAAGAAATAAAAATAATTGCTGCTCCATGATTACCATCAGCCTATATAATGATGCATGTTGCAATTATATTGATAATGATCAGGGTATGCACCAACAACAGTCATTTGAGGAGGTGTTATTATACCTAATATTTGCAACCGACAATTGTATTCATTATTAATCAAACAATTAAACTCAAAATTTATGCAAACGAACAAAAAAACCGGTTTAAAGCACCAGAACGAAACACCCGATTTTGACCCAGCAAGCCAAACGGTTATGAGTAAGACAGACAAAAAAATTACAAGCTCTGCAACAAACCGCAAACCCAGCCTGAAGGATGAATCTGCGATAAGGAACATTTCAGTAACAGAGAACATATCATCCCGATCTGAAGGAGAGGAGAAGATAAACAAGCATGACCATTCAGCGAAGACAGGAAAGAGTAAAAACATTCATTGTTAATGAATATCTCCTTTATACCTTTTGGTCATTTTTTCGGCCGGTGGTTAGAACAAACCCTGAAAACACTATGAAACAAACGGGAGAAATACCAAGGGGTATAAAGGTTGAGTTTAGAATGCAGTTATAGCTTGAATGCACAATGTTGCTTTAGTAAATCAGTATAATTAAAGTATATAGTAATCATTAAAAATCAGAAAATAATTTCAACACTTGTAAAATAATTTTTAAAATAACCAACCTATGTTAGCACAAATCCAGACTCACAGGCAGCAAATGAGTATCATACCTCAGCAAATTCGTTTACTGAATCTGTTCTTTTTGAATTCAATGGAATTACAACAAAGAATTAATAATGAGTTGGAAGAAAATCCTTTCTTAGAAGCACAGGAAGAAAAAGGTGAAGAAGAGTGTATTTCAAAATTATCGAAAGACAGTATTCAGGATTTTGAATCTTCAGAAGAAAACATGTATGACGACCGCCCGGATTACAAGTCAGAATATCAAAATTATTTTGACACAGAAACCGGGATAAATTCCCCAATAGTTGCTATCCCTGATTTTAAAGAAGAGGCAAAACAACAATTGAATTTACTGGAGTTAAGTGACGGGGACCGGGAGACTGCAGAATTTTTAATTGATCAACTGACACCCCAGCTTATATGAAGGAACCTATACCGGAATGATAGCTACAGCTATTAATAATTGTAAAGATACCGCTGATGATTTTACGCTTGTAGCACCGGTACCTCCACCTGTAGTTGAAACAATTATTGAAAAAGCAGACAAGGTATCAACTGTACTGTTTGATTTTGATCAATCCACAATAAACAGATCCTATTACCACATACTTGACGAAGTTGCTAACAATGCGAAGGAAGATGGTACTGTTTATTTAAGGGTAGACGGGCATACATGTTCTATTGGGTCATACGAGTATAATCAGCGACTGTCAGAAAGGCGCGCGCTAGCGGTTAAAAGGTACCTTGTCAGAAAAGGAGTAAGCCCCGATCGCATAAAAATATATGCCCATGGGGAAACCCAACCTGCATCCTCCAATTCAACTGCAGAAGGCAGGAGACTAAACAGGCGGGCAGTAGTGAATATTTCATCGAAGCTTAAACCGGATATTACATCCGTTAAAAAATAACAAAAGTTGGATTACTAAACACCAATAGCTATCATTAGTGATAGCTATTGGTGTTTTATACTAAATGGTTTCTGTTCCTTTCACTGATTTCGTAATTAAGGAACGGTGACAAAATAATTCCTGCAACCTGTCTGCCGGCACACAGGTCTGACTTGTTCTTTTACCTCGCTGGCAATGATTTTTTATTGGTCCCGGTGAGGGCTCCGCCGTTCCATTTCTGCTTCGTTGCAATCCCGATAGCTATCGGGATAAATAGCTTGCTATTCGCAGATTTTGCGCCTCGCATAAAAGAAAAATAACTATCCAGCTTCGTAGAATTTATTTTGACATCTTCACCTACTTTTACAGCCAAATAAATATACATGCCATTTTCATTTGAAGCTTCATTAGTCTATGCAACCGGACTGGACCAGAAAGATACTTTGCATCCATTCAGGGAACAATTTCTGTTTCCTCAACACAATGGAACTGATGTTACCTACTTCTGCGGCAACTCACTGGGACTTCAACCAAAGAGCGTAAGCGACCTGATGGACAAGGAGTTAAGTGACTGGGCAAGATATGGTGTGGAAGGGCATTTCAGGGCTGCGAATCCCTGGTTCTCTTACCATCACATTTTTGAAGAAAGGCTGGCAAAAATTGCCGGCGCTCTGAAAGATGAAGTGGTAGCTATGAACACCCTTACAGTAAACCTACATTTACTGATGATGTCGTTTTACAGGCCGGCGGGAAAAAGGTATAAAATATTAATGGAGGCCGGCGCCTTCCCATCTGACCAATATGCCATGGAAACGCAGGTCAGACTAAATGGGCATGACCCGGCGGATGCGATTATAGAAATAAAACCAAAGGAAGGTGCCTACCTGATAGATGATGAGGATATAATAAGCGCAATAAAAGCTGATGGGGAGGCCATAGCCCTGGTAATGACAGGAGGTGTAAATTATTATACCGGGCAATTCTTTGACCTTGAGAAAATAACCAGGGCCGCACATGATGTTGGAGCATATGCCGGTTTCGACCTTGCCCATGCAATAGGCAATATACCCTTGCAGCTACATGACTGGAATGTGGATTTCGCATGCTGGTGCTCGTATAAATATCTTAACTCCGGGCCGGGTGGCGTGGGCGGCGCCTTTGTACATGAGCGTTATGGCAATGACCCGAAATTCCCAAGGCTGGCCGGCTGGTGGGGAAATGATGAGCAAACGCGCTTTAAAATGCAGAAAGGCTTCATTCCACAAAAGGGTGCAGCAAGCTGGCAAATGAGCAACGCACCTGTATTTAATATGGTTGCTCACAATGCAGCGCTTGATCTGTTTGAGAAGGCAGACATGGACGCACTAAGGGAAAAAAGCATAAAGCTGACAGGCTATATGGAGTTCCTTCTGAACCAGATTACTCATTTGCCATTTGAAATAATAACCCCTGTAGAACGTGCCAGGCGCGGCTGCCAGTTATCATTACTGTTTGAAGACAGAGGCAAAGAAGTATTTGAAGCGCTGACACAAAACGGAATAGTGGCAGACTGGCGCGAACCTAATGTGATACGAATTGCACCGGTTCCATTGTACAATACTTTTGAAGATTGCTTCAGGTTTTATAGAGTGCTTTTGACCATCTGATGCAGGGCTAAAACGATAGCAAAAGGTCAATTAATTTCCAACAGACAGGTGATCGTATACAATCTTTGAAATTTTGCCTAATTCCATTGCCAGTTCCTTTGAGGTATTTCCTTTGGCCATAATGGTAAGGAGGTATGGTTTGTTATTTAAATAAAAAATACCTGATTCATGAAGTTCATGAATATTCATGCGGTAGTCGCCCCACTCCCCGAATTTATGCGCCACTTTTACAGTTGGAGGTATCTGCTTTAACAAGCCTTCTTTGAAATCACATTCAGTCAGTAATAGCGCGTATTCAGATGATTTGCGGGAGAGATAGGAAGAATTATAGAGTACAGTAAAAAAATCGGAATAACGAATTGCCGAAGTAAGGTAATTCTTATCGTGAAGATCAGGCTCAGGACTGTTCAGATCGGTAAATATTTTTTTCAGCATATTAAGATCTGCATTCTCATTAAGTATATGGGTCGCATTATTATCTGAATAGGCTATCATGTAATGTAACAACTCTTTCACGGTATAAGTTTGGCCTAGCTTTATGCAACGATCCTTAAATGTCTGTGTTGGTAAATTTTCAGTTTTTGCAAAAGATATTTTCCTGTTGAGCACCTGAGGGTCGGCTTCAGCTTCTTTCAGCCATGTCATTAATACTGGAACTTTCATCAGCGAGCCGGGGTGGTATTGTTCTTCCGGATTTAAATAGATCCATTCACCATTTAAAAAGGTACAAATGTAGACGGATGCAGACGAAAGCAATCCTTGTCTTTTATCATCATCAACCAGGTTCATGATCTTTGCTTTTAAAGAGGACAGGTTGGCAGATTCTTTTCCGGGGTTAACGGACAACAAAGGATTTATCAATTCAAAACCTTTTTGCCTGGATTGCTTAATATTATTATCAGGCGTATTTTCTGTCACGACCTTAGCCGCGGAGGCTTCATGTGCAGTAACGCCGGAATTGTTTTTGGAGAGGAATAAGAAAGTGAGTACTATTCCGGAAGCTACAGATAGTAGCACAGCGTAAGTAGGGACTCTTTTGGTAAGCATGATAGTTTAGGTGTATTTATGAAAAAAATAAAAACGAAGAAATACTCAATAAATAAATCAAATTAGCAAATCATTGGCAAATCATATTATAATAACGATTATAAATTAAATAAACCATACTGTTAAATTCTAACTTTTTAAAATAAATAAAAATTAGAAAATATATCCAATCAAAAAATAAAAGTATTAGATTGTCAATCAAATGTCAAATAAATGTCGTGAAAACGTTAAATGTTGGGGAGTTTAAAATTAGCAAAAAACAGGCTTATTTT
>CAIMDZ010000165.1 GCA_903839875.1 uncultured Bacteroidota bacterium | reverse complement strand
TTGGATGTATGTGTCCCGCCCTTAGTTATCGACAGCAATTCATCCCTTTCCTGCTCCGTTAGTGTAACCTTGTACTTTTCCATAGTTTTTGCACAAAGGTACAAAAATTATGCGTCATAGTATGTGTGACATGACACTAGTTTATTCAATCAGGCAAAAAAATTAAGTGGCAAAATAATGATATTGTAATGATTTTTCTCAAAAATTCTTTAGTAAAGTGTCTTTTTTTATGGGTGTTTATCTTATTACTGAAGGATGCTCTATGGCTTCAAACCTGATTTTTTCAATTTCATCCTGTTCAATATCTCCGATATTTTTTGTTTGGTATGAAGTGTAAAATCAGCCTGCATCATCCAGTCATAATATTGTGGTTCGCTGTTAAATACATCCTCTACCTTCCTTCCTTTATATTTTCCGAAATTGAAAACCGGCTGACCATCCTTTATGATTATCCTCCGGGCATAGTCCACATATTCATCTGTGTTGGTAAACTTGTGGAGCGCAGTCACATCATTGCCAATATCGGCATAGCGGTCCAACTGGGCTTCCAGTACTTCAATAGTCGCATTAATATCTGCCTCGGCGCTGTGGGCATTTTCCAGTTCTTTCTGGCAATAAAAAGCATAAGCGGCACTTAGGGTGCGGGCTTCCATCTTAAAGAATATTTGCTGCACATCCACCATATGACGTTCGGTAAAGTCCACATTTATACCTACCCGAAGAAATTCTTCGGCAAGCAGCGGCAAGTCGAACCTGGCAGAATTATACCCCCCGAGGTCGCAGCCGCGCATCCAGTCGTACAATGAATGGGCGATTTGTTTGAACTGCTGGCAGTTCTTTACATCCTCGTCTGATATACCATGGATCAGTGTTACTTCAGCGGGTATAGGGATACCGGGGTTAATCCTTTTTGTAAATTTCTCCCGTTTACCATCAGGTGTCATTTTCACCAGTGCCAGTTCTACTATTCTGTCTTTGGCCGGGTCAGTACCCGTTGTTTCAAGGTCGAAAAAAATAATGGGTCTCTTTAAAGTAAGTTGCGACATGTGTACTTATAAAATTTACTGCGAACATACGGTATTCCAATCAATTCCATCGAAAGTTCCTGAGCTCATCAGCAATAAAAAAACCGGTTTTGCAGTAACATTTTCTTCATCTGATTTTCCGGCAATCATTTTATTAACTGATTCTTCCAATTTAGATCGTTCATCAATGATATTAACGTCATTGCGTGCAAAATATTTTTTAACAGTTTCCGGTTCCAGAGATGGTAAGCCTTTCATGTTTAGCGCATGATGGCTGAAATATACGATTGCCTCATCTGCTGCATCCATACTATGAGCATACTCCGAAAGGAATTGCTCATTCAGGCTGCTGAAGGTATGCAACTCAAAACAGGCGATCAGGCGGTGTCCTGCATAAGCTTCCCGCACAGCATTCAAAGTGGCTTTCAGTTTACTGGGGGCATGTGCGAAATCGCGGTAAACTAAAAGATTTTTTTTCTCCAATACCTTCTCCAGCCTGCGTGCAGCTCCTGTAAATGTTGCGATTGATTGGTAACACTCATTTTCCGGTATACCCAATTCCATACACACATCAATTGCCGCCTGCATATTCAGCAGGTTATGCCGCCCGAATACCGAAACTTTCACTGCCCCGGAGGCGGTATCCATGACCGGGAAGCCATCCTCATAATGAAAGGGTGGCGTATGGTAGGGTATTGCAGATACCTTACTGCCCACAGTATGAATAGCCCGTATTACCTCGCTGTCTTCATCGTTATAAAATACTTTTACACCGCTTTCCATCCCCTGCAGGTATTGTTCAAACTGGTTAAAGTAGATCTCATAAGTAGGGAATACGTTTATATGGTCCCAGGCTATGCCGCTTAAAACACTGATATGTGGATGGTAGAAAAATATTTTTGGCCTTTTTTCTTCTACAGAAGCAGGGTATTCATCCCCTTCCAGTATTATTAGTGGTGCATCAGACAATTGAACAGACTGATCGAAACCTGCTACCCTGGCGCCAACCAGGTAATCAAATTGCACCTGCCTGTCTTTAAGAATATGCATGATCATGGAAGTAATTGTTGTTTTCCCATGGCTTCCGGCAACTACTACCCGTTTTTTATCCTTACTTACTTCATATACGTATTGCGGAAATGAATATATTGGTATCCCTGCTTTTTTTGCGGCAACAAGTTCCGGATTATCTGCTTTTGCATGCATCCCTATAACTATGGCGTCTATATCTTTAGATATCTTCTCCGGGAACCACCCGAATTTTTCAGGCAGGAGGCCCGCAGCCTGCAAATTACTTTTAGCAGGATCTGTTATTTCATCATCGCTACCGGTTATTTTGTACCCCTGCCTTTGCAGTGCAAGGGCCAATTGATGCATAATTGCACCTCCGATAGCTATAAAGTGAATGTTTTTCATCTGTATATCTTGTGATTTTTTCTTTTGCTCCCGATAGCTATCGGGAGAACTCCCTCTGCTTCTGAATTTGGCTAAACAGAAGAATTTTCATTCATCTGCGACTAACCCATTAGCATTTACATGGTCGTTTCATATTTTTTTCCTAACTTCGTACAAAGTTAAACGACCTTTTTACTATTCATAATAAAAACGTATGCAGGTATTTTCGAAATTCAGGCACATTGCCCCAATTTTAGCGATTATTATTTTTGCGCTGTTATCATCATGTAACGGTACAAAAAAGTATGGATGCCCGAATCATTTATCCATTCCGGTTTTTGCCACTCATATTTTTTGATTTTTACCAGGATTGTAACAACAGTTAATAATGGATTTTCAGGTTTGCCTGAAATAATAAAGCCGTCCCATGTAAGGAACGGCTTTATTATTTAATTATTTCACCTGATTTTATAGCATGCAAACAATTGGATAGCGCTGGTCTTCCAGGTGCCTGTCAATAATGAAACATCGGTATTGTTAATGTCGCTTATGCCATACCGGTAACGGGCTCCCACGGAAAAGTTCATGGGCAGTACTACTTCAGCGCCAATCAGTGCAGAAAATTCTCCCTGTTTGAACATTGTTTTATAACTGCCTTTCAGATCGTTAAGATTTGCGAGTGAAATCAGGTTGCTGTATTGTCCGCCAACCTGAAGCAATAAATTTTTAAGGATATTTATTTCCAGCACCAGGGGCACATTCAGGCAGGTAGCTCTGAAGTCGCCCTGGTGGCCTGCTGAATCTGTAATAGTATAGTAACTGTTACCTGCTGAATCAGTCAGTTTACCTGATTTCAGCCTGAATGTACTGACCAAAACCTCCACTCTTACCCCTATTTTATTTTTATGCATTCTTGCCCAGAAGCCGCCGGAAATGCCTGTGTGGTAATTATGCTCCCATTGGTCTCCGGTAATGCTTTGCGTATTTGTGCCAGCCTTCAACCCGAATTCGCCTTTTGGCATGGTTGAATCTGATCCTATACCCGGATTTCCTGAAAATAATTGTGCTTGACTGTGATTAGTAAAAAATAATGCTTGTAAAAATACGATTATCGTTAGTAGTCGTTTCAAAATGTGTGTTTTAAAATTAGAAAATAGAAATTACAGGAACCTGAACCCCACATATAATTGAACGGAGCGGCTGTTCCATTTTTCTTTTACCGTAGCTGCATTATCTGGTACATTATTTATGTCAGTCAGCCCAAGTATGTAACGTGCTCCTACTGTGAAATGCATGGGTAAAATAGCTTGCAGCCCCAGAATACCCATGAAATCTGAAGTCTTTAAAAAATAATTGTACTTATTTGTGGTACCTGTGGTACTCCCCGAAATGATACTACTGAATTGCGGACCTAACTGAACCCATATCCGTGGTATAATCTTGTATTCCAGCAATACCGGAACATCCAGATTTATTGTTTTAAGCGTGGCACTCGGGTTATTAATATCGGCTTTTGTTTCAAACTTTGCTGACCGGATCAATCCCTCAATCTGTACCCCCCATTTTCCTTTCGTTAGGCCTATAAATGCTCCTCCCACAATTCCGCTTTTATAAGCTTCGTCAAGAGTTGTTTTACTTGTCACAGTTTGAAAGTTAGCGCCTGCTTTAATTCCAATAGTTACTTTCGGCAGTACTTTTTCCGCCGCTTTTGAAACAACAGGAATTTGAGCAGATGCATTAATTGAAAACAATAATGCAAATGAAAATACGATTAATAAAAGTTTGCGTTTCATTAGTGTTGTTTTTTGCAAATATAGGGCACAAAAACCATGCCTTATTTAGAATTATCTGCATTTTTTACACGCCTGACAAATTCGATTGCTATTCCCGTGGTTTTTGGGAGTATTAATTTTTACATTTACACCCAATGTCAGGTAAAGACCAAATACTACTTAACGAAAACAATACGCTCAAAGTCATGTCACGGGCTATTCCCGGCTTATTGGCTGTATTGTTGATTGGAGCAGTCTTTTATTATAAAGAAAGAATGTTATTTATTGATTCGCCACACGTTTTTTTTCGCATTGTCAATGATGGTCATTTGCAGATCGAAGAACACAGGTACGGTTCGTTTATTACTCAAATGTTCCCTCTTTTGGGTTCTATCCTGCATATTCCCTTTAAGTTGCTGCTGATTTTATATTCTGCAAGTTTTTATATTTTTTATTTAACCGTTACCTTATTACTCGTATACAAATACAGGTTTTACGAGATGGCCATTTTATTCGGTTTGTATCTCACCTTATTTGTAAGCGAAACATACTATTGGCCAAATAATGAGGTACACCAGGGCATTGCCTGGTTGTTTCTGGCATTTGCGGTCTGCATGAGTACTGCCGGGAAAAACAGACCCTTTATTATTTTGCCGGTTCTGTTTACCGCATTATTTTACCTGGCAATATGGACACATCCACTGGTATCCCTTGTTGCCGTTTATCTTTGGTTTTTTCTGTGGCTCGATAATAAAAACTGGCCCTTTTCGCGTTGGCAGTCGTTCCTTTTTACCGGTATTTTAATTTTGCTGGCTTGCTATAAATACTACCAGGGCATGCATTCAGGTTATGACAGCTCGAAAATTGAAGTAGTAAAAGCGTTTCAACCGGGTAAAATCAAAGGCATATTTTCTTCCCCGCAATTTCAATACTTTACCAGGAGCTGTCTCACCAACTACTGGTTGTTTTTAATACTATTTGTATCAGGGCTCATCGGATTGATCATAAAGAAACGGTTCATTCAGCTCTTACTTACAATTTTCTTTTCAGCGGGTTACCTGATGCTGGTTTGCATTACTTTTTGGGATGTTAGTTCCGGCAGGTTTTACCTGGAGAGTGAGTATATGCCCCTTTCCATTATTGGCTGCGCGCCATTTGTATCCTATATCCTGCCTGCTATAAACAGAAAGGCCGGGTTAATTACTATTTTTCTCATTTTCGCCATCCGGCTGGTGTATATTTATGAAGGCGGTGCCCCATTTATTAATAGGGTGTCCATAATGGATAAAATGATCAATAAAATGAAGGAGAAAAATATAACAAAGGTATTTATCCCCGAGCCGCAGCCCTTCGCTGACAGCGCCCTGATAATGAACTGGGGAGCGCCGGTGGAAAGTATTTTTCTCTCAAAATTAAAAGGTGATGTGCCTCAGCGGACGTTCGTATTTGTGGCGCCCGAATTATTCCCTTATACCCTGAACGCGGGCAAGGATACGCTTTTATCCTGTTGGGAGAAACGAACCGTAAAGAATATGAATACTCATTATTTCCGGTTTGATACTTCATCCGTATACCATGTAATGGGTTATGCAGATCTTATGAAATAATCATCATCTGGTGAAAGTAGAACTGCAGTTTATCGGGTTGCCATAGGATAGTCCGCTCCAGTTTATTATAATCCTGTTGGCAGTATAGGTGCCATTACCTGATATAGAAAAATTACCGACAAAATTCTGGGTAGGTATAGTAATCGTATTGTTTTCGCAATCTACCGTAGCCGTTACATTTGGTGCGCCCCCAATATAGCTGAAAGTGATATTGGCAGGCGTGGTTGCAACAATGCTGCAGGAATAAGATGTTTGACCTGAAGATGAACAATAATCGCTGCCCATATAGATGCCAACGAGTGAATCGGCACAATCGGTAAGGTACACAGGTTTGTTTGTTTTGTGCTTATTACAATTAATAAGAAACACACAGGAAATCAAAAGGCCGGTAATTAGCAGGAATAATGTTGTTCTTTTCACTACGTAAACTTTAGGCAAATATACAAAGTTGTTTATTCAACAATCAGAAAGTCTGTTGATAAGGGAATTATTCCTTCTTTTACGTTTTCAATAAAAGCAGGCCCATTATCCAGATAGTAGTCTATAAAATTCTCTGCACGTTCCTGCAGGCTATTGTTGGGAAACAGCGTTCTTTTCAACCGCTCAATCCTTTTAACCTGTATATCCATCTTCTTCTTCTCGGCACGCAGCATTTTTTTCTCTACAGTTACCAATTGGTGTTTCATTCTTGTCAGCGCCGCAGATACCCCATCTGAAAGAGTTGCATCAAGCCTGGTCGCTTTTTGCTTTATGCTTTCAAAAATACTTTCTATCGCTTTTGTTTCCTCTTCCGTTTTCCATTCCTCCGATGCGTGTTTGCTGATATATTCAACTATCTGTTTTTGTTCCTCTTTAAACAAGTCACCGATACTGAATTCAAGAAGCCTGCGCAATTTTGATTGGGGGGCTTCCACCCATAAAACTGACTGCCTTAACAGAATGCACGGATAAAACACATGATAGTGTTCAAATAAAGTTTTTAATTGCAGCCAGTAAGCTACTTCAGCACCCCCTCCTATAAAGGCCACATTGGGTAATATAGTCTCCTGGAAAAGGCCGCGCAGCATTACATTCGGACTAAACCGTTCGGGATGTTGCTGTAGTTCCTCAATTATTTCCGGTTGGGTAAACTGAATAGCTGTTTTTACAACTTTCCATTTGTCTCCGTCTTTTTCTATTCGTTCTCTCAGTTGGTCTGTGAGGTAAAAAAGGTTTAATTCCCTGGGGTGGGCCTGTATTTTATAATGCGCGCCCAGCTTTTCCACCTGGTCCGTAATAATAGGGTAGGAGCTTTGATGCAATAATTCATCTTCCATTACCGGTATGAATGATGCCTTCAACAATGCCTCGTCCGGATCTATAACCAACAGCCCATATTGCCCGAATAATTCATTAACGAGGTATTGTGTTGCTGCCCCTATGGTATTGTGTTTCAAATAAGTATTGGTCAACAATGTCTGCAGATCATCACATTGTTTACCCGGCGGTCCGAAAAGTTTAAAAAGTTCATCCAGGATTTTTTTCAATCCCTTAGTATTCATTCGCCCAACCGCACCGCTTTGTCCATCTCCATCCCAGATATATTTTACACCCCGGAACCTGAAGGCGCCTAACTCTTCAATATCATTATCCTCACTACCCATATAATATACCGGTACAAAATTTTTATCCGGGTACTGTTTACTTAGATGTTCTGCCAGTTTGATGGCGTGGAGTATTTTATAAATAAAATAGAGGTAACCTGTAAGCAGGTTTGGCTGGTGTGCCGTGCAAACAGTAAACGTATTTTCTTTCAGTAATAATTGGATGTTTTCTTCAGTCTTGCCAAACTTGTTTAGCCCTTCATATTGTTTTGTCAGGGCATCCGCCAGCGTCTTTCGGTTAACCGGGTATTTGGCACGCTGTTCAATCGCTTCTTTAATGCCGTTTTCATCGGGAGTGAAGGTATAAAAGGGCACTATATCATGGTGGCTGCTCAGGTAGTCAGTTACAATCCGGGAGAAAAAACCGGTTTCTTTATAAGGTATATATGAATAACTACTGCCCAATCCAATTAATTTTAGAAATGCGAAGTTAATAGCCAATAACGATAGTTACACCATCCGGACTATATTGGAAACTGATATTGATAGTGTTATTTTTTATAAGGATTTTATTGTTGAAGTCAGAATTTCCCTACTTTCATATTCCAGATGAACGAATCCAGGACAATTAAAGATTGGTCTGCAGACGACCGGCCACGTGAAAAAATGCTCCAAAAAGGCGCTACAGCCTTGTCAGATGCGGAATTGCTGGCTATTCTTATAGCAAGTGGTACCGCCAAACGAACCGCATTAGACCTTGCCAGGGAAATACTTGATCTTGCTGATAAGAATATCCACGAATTGGGCAGGCTAAGTATTAAGGAGTTACAAAAAGTAAATGGTATAGGCGACGCCAGGGCAATTACTATCTGTGCGGCTTTGGAACTTGGCCGCAGAAGGCAATCAAATGAACGGCTTGAAAGAACAATTATTCATACCAGCAGGCAGGCTGCAAATATCTTCCTGCCACAGTTACAAGACCTCAATCACGAAGTTTTCTATGTCCTTTATTTAAACCAGTCATGCAAACTCGTAAGGGAGGAGCAAATAAGTAGTGGCGGCCATACAGCTACCGTAGTTGACATAAGAATGATCTTAAAAAATTGTTTGCTATACAATGCTAATCACATCATTGTCGGTCACAATCATCCCTCCGGAAGCAAGAAACCCAGTGAAGCTGATAAGTCATTGACTTTAAGGCTAAAGGAATCGGCATCGCTTATGGATATTAAATTAGTGGACCATCTTATTATTGCAGGCGGTGAATTTCTGAGCATGGCGGATGAGGGGATGATATAGATATAAAGAGTTTAGGTTCAACAATTCAATTTTGTATCTTTATGTTCGTGAGATTCTTTTTTACGGCTTCCTTTGTTTTTTCGACATTAATTTGCATGAACTCATGTCATCGGGAGTTAACTTATATCTGTACATGCCGTCAAGGTGTGCGGGATACCTCAATTGAATTGTTTCATGTTAATACAGGGACGGACAGTATAGCAACCAGCATCTGTGATACAATACGTGCCCGGCAGCACGAGGATAGTTGTTCCGTCAATCAGCAATATAGGTCTGTGCCAATGTAGTGAATAGAATCGTTTACATTTAATTCTTCGCCGTATTTTCCTTATTTTCACATTCCCAAATTTTCAATGACTATGAGAATCATTTCATACAATGTTAACGGCATTCGCGCCGCTGTTAAAAAAGGATTTATAGACTGGTTAAAGACCAATCCCGCAGATATTATATGCCTCCAGGAAATTAAAGCCAACAAAGAAGATGTGCCGGAAAAAGAGATCAATGCAGCTGGGTATGATGTTTACTCCTTTTCTGCTCAGAAAAAGGGCTATAGCGGCGTAGCGGTGCTTACAAAAATAAAACCGGATAAAGTAACTTATGGTAATGGCATTGAACAGAGTGATGCTGAGGGCAGGGTTATAAGGCTTGATTTTGGCGACAGAACATTGATCAATGCCTATTTCCCCAGTGGCACCAGCGGCGATGAAAGGCAAGGCTACAAATACCAATGGCTCGATGAGTTTTTTGAATTCATCAATAAGCTTCGTAAAGAAAGGCCAAACCTCATTATTTGCGGCGATTACAATATTTGCCACAAACCCATAGATATTCACGACCCTGTTAGAAATAAAAACTATACAGGATTTTTGCCTGAAGAAAGAGCCTGGATGGATAAGTTGTTTGAAAATGGTTTTATTGATACTTTCCGTCATTTTAATAAGGACCCGCATCAATACACCTGGTGGAGCAATTTCGCAAACGCACGGGGTAATAATAAAGGATGGCGGATAGACTACCTGAATGTAACTGAACCCCTGCTAAAATCATTGAAACACGCTGAAATATTGCCACACATAGTGCATTCTGATCATTGCCCGGTATTCCTCGAACTCAAAAAAACGAAATAAACTTCGGTTATTCTTTTCAAACTTCCGGGGCTAACTCAAAATGCTTAAGGATAATTCTTTGTCATTATGCAGTTGCTGTATCAACGCATCAATCGAATCAAATTTCTGTTCCTCGCGTAATTTTTTGACAAAAATAATTTCCAGCGTTTCTGCATAGATATCCTGGTCAAATTCAAACAGGTTCGCTTCTATTCGTCGCTCCATTTTGTCGCTTACAGTCGGGTTGAAGCCAATGCTAAGCATGCCTTCATAAATTTTGGATTGGAACATTGCTCTTATTGCATAAATACCCAATGATGGTATTATTTGCTCCGGTTCAACCGGGTGCAGATTAGCGGTGGGGTAGCCAAGTGTTCTGCCTAGCTTATTACCGTGCACTACTGTTCCTTTAAGTGAATAATTGCGGTCCAGCATCTGGCAGGCATCTTCCATCCTGCCGTCAGTAATTGCATTGCGAACCTTGGTAGAGCTTACTGTGGCCTCATCAATCATTTGCGGTGGTATCTCAATCAATTCGTAATTGTACAGAGGTGCAAATTCTTCAAGCAGCTTTATATCTCCTTTTCTGTCATTCCCGAACCGGTGGTCATATCCTATGATAATACAATGCGGATGAAAGATATTAACCATGAAATTTTCAATATACTCTTTAGCAGAAAGGCGGGCAAAGTCTTTGGTAAAAGGCACTACAACAACATGGTCTATTCCGGAATCGGTTATTAACTGTATTTTTTTTTGCAGGGGTGTAATGATCCCGAATGGCTGATCAGGGAATAATAACTTCCTTGGGTGTGGTTCAAATGTAAGAAGCACACTTTCTCCTTTTGCCCATGTTGCATGCTTTACAACCTCGTCCAGTATCGCCCTGTGTCCTTTATGCACACCATCGAAGGTGCCAACGGTAATAACCGCATTATTAAATGCCGGTAACTCCTTTATATCGTAGAATATAGCCATCTAAAGTGCGCAAAGGTACTAAGAAAGCCGTTTAGTGAAGATGACAAATTAAATCTTGTGAATTTGGTTATACTGTAAACGGGATAAATAGTGCATTTATAATTACGGGCTTTGCGAGCTTAAAAACGTAAGCCGGGCATTATATAAATTACAATAAATTGCGTCTTTGCTGCCTGCCCCGCCATCGGCGGAGGTAAAAATTGTTTTGCACAAATCTATGCCGCGTGAAGTATAACACATTATTTTCGGTTGATAATTATGGTGGCTTTATCACCTGCATTATTATTGGCCTTTATCTTGTAATGCACCTTGCCATCCGAAATAATAATGCTTGCTGTATTGGGCGGTATTTTCCCTTCATAGCCGGCTACTATGGTAATAGTATTCAACTTTTTAAGTAATGGTAATTTCAGTATTTTTTTTTGTTTGGTAAGAGGATAGTCATTAAGCAAGGTATGGTTATTGAATATCAATGATATTTCATCACCGTCAATAAGCCCTCCATCATTTATTTCAATGGTGCAGGTATCAGAATACCAGTCAAACTGTTTGCTGACTCCACTGGTAATTTCAATTTCTCCTGTCTGGCTGTCTGGCGATTCAGTTGTCTTCTCCTTTTTGGGGATTACTGTATCAATCCTGAATAAATCTTCAATTAAAACAGATGATTCAAATTCCAGAGTCCCCTTTCCGCAAAGCTTATTATCATTATCCTTGCTGGTGAATGTACCGGATAACAGATTTTTCGCGTTGCTTCTATACTTAAGAGTTGCATCCACTAAGCACATCGAAAAATTTTGGGGAAGATCACTGACCAACTTTTTCTCTGAAAAGGTAAGTATATGCTTTTGTCTGTCTAAATGTCCTTTTATCTTTATTTTAGGCTCTGTACCATCCGGTAGTTTCGTAATCGAATAACCACATATGGCGGTATCTTTTTTTGTCTTAAAAAATAATTGATAAGGGTACGTTTCGCCATTTGTTACATGTATCTGCCCTTTGAGTACAAAATCCTGGTTTTGTCCCCTGACAATAATTGCATTTGTGAAAATAATAAAAACAAGAATCAACCTGATATAATACATTAATTGTGTTATCTTATGGTGTATACAAAAGCTATTAAAATAGGTAATGTTTTTTTATAAAAAGAATGTTATGTTTTATAAATTAAAATATCATTAATACGAATAATCCAATTGTTTTTCAACACGAAACATATATTATAATATATATAGAAAATAATTATTCCAAAATCAACTTTATATTTCTCTTTACGTCTTAATTAAGAAGT
>CAIMDZ010000164.1 GCA_903839875.1 uncultured Bacteroidota bacterium | reverse complement strand
ATCGAGGAGCGCGTTGTTAAGGGTGGGGGAAAGACCCCTGAACCCCTAAAGGGGAACCACGCATTGAGCGATCGTTAAGACTTCATTATCTGTTCGATGATTGGGCAATATTTATAAGTTGATTGGTTGATAGGTTGACAAGTTGATTAGTTGATAGGTTGATATGTTGATAGGTTGTCGTTCGGCGGGGCTCAGGATGACAAACATGAAAATGAAAATTAACGAAATAATATAGCAAGGTTGAAGAGGAAGAGTGAGGCTTCGGTTAAGAAAGCAAAGCATAAAATGAGCAGCGAAGAGCAGCAAATTCAGCAAGAGGCGTTGACCCCGGCACAAAGGGTTAGGAACGACTGGCGGTCGTTGGTGGAAAAAGTATCTTATAAAGCGGTCGTAAATAATATTCCTTATCTGGCATTTGTGGTACTGTTATGTGTGTTGTACATCAGCAACAGTCATCGTGCTGTGGAAATACAGCGGGAACTGAATGCACAGAAGAAGATATTGAAAGAACTGGATTGGAAATATATTGACGAGCGGTCGAAACTGATAAAAGAAAAAACAGAAACACAAATAATAAAGAATGCCGCAAATACAGGATTGAAACCATCGTTGCTGCCGGCATACCGGATAAAAACCCCAAACCCCTAAAGGGGCTTTGCAGGAGAATATCGGTTCAGCTATAGGAATATAATTAGAGGTTGAAGATGAAATGCAGCGTGCGAAATAGATAGAAAGACGACAATAAAAAATAGAAACGTTAAAAGATTTTTTTCAATAACAGAATTGAATATAAAGAAAGACATACGGTTCAGGGTGTACATCGCTTTTACCTGCATTTGCCTGTTTGGGTGCGCTGTAATTATTAAGGCCGGACTGATACAATATAAGGAAGGACCTGAACTGCGTGCAAAAGCAAAAGAGATGCATACCCGCTTTGATACTTTGCTGGCTGAACGTGGAAATATCTATACCGAAGATGGCGTATTATTGAGCGCTTCAATCCCGGAATTTGACATACACATAGACTTCTCAGTAATTGACTCTGTTCTGTTCAGCAAAAAAATAGATTCACTTTGTTTTTGTTTGTCACGGCAATTTGGCGACAGGACGCAGGATCAATATAAAGACGAATTTACACGTGCATATAATGCCGGTGAAATGTATTACCCTTTGTTCAAAAGGAAGCTGAAATATGATGAATATGAAGTGGTGCGAACATTCCCGATTTTCAATAAAGGGAAAGGCCATGGCGGCTTTATATCTGACCTGAAAGAAAAAAGAATATTGCCAAATGACTGGCTGGCCCGACGTACCATAGGGATTTTTCGTGATAGTAATATTACCGGTCTGGAGGCGAAGTACAATAAGTACCTGGTGGGTGAAAACGGACGTCGTGTAGTACAAAAAAGTACCGGAAATGTTTGGGTGCCTATTGAAGGGTCGGAAGTGGAACCGCAGAATGGCAAGGATATTGTGACCACTATAGATATCAATGTTCAGGATGCAGCAGAACATGCGCTGTTGCAGATACTGGAGAAGTTTGAATGCACATATGGCACTTGTATAGTAATGGAGGTAAAAACAGGGAAGATCAGATCGCTGGTAAACCTGGGAAGACAGCCAAATGGCACCTATGAAGAAGACTTTAATTATGCTGCCATACCAACAGAACCAGGGTCAACATTCAAACTTGTTACACTTATTTCATTGCTCAATGATAAATTGATTAATGTAGACCAGGATGTGGATGCGGAAGGTGGCGCCATACATTTTGCAAACAGGGTAATGAGAGATTCGCACCTGGGTATGGGAGTGATGCCAATATGGAAGGCTTATGCAGAATCGAGCAATGCAGCTATGGCGAAACTGGCTTATACTTATTACAAGGACAATCCTTCAAAGTATGTGGATCACCTTTTAAAATTGCATCTTGATCAATTGACCGGGATAGACCTTCTGGGAGAGCGGCCTACAGTAATAACAATGCCCGGAAGCAAGTCGTGGAGCAATACTTCGCTGCCATGGATGGCAACGGGTTATGGTATACAGATAACGCCAATGCACACCTGCATGGTTTATAATTCTGTTGCGAATAATGGGAAGATGATGAAGCCCTACCTTGTCAGTGCAATCAAAGAATATGGTAAAGAAGTAAAAACTTTCGGGCCCACAGTAATAGAGGAGATAGGTGATTCATCTACTGTGGCACAATTGAGAAAATGTACACGCGCGGTAGTAACTGAAGGAACTGCAAAAGGGATTGAGTCGCCATACTATACTATATCAGGTAAGACAGGCACCGCGCAGGTTGCAGATAAAGGTATAAAATATACAGACGCTGTTTACCAGGGATCGTTTGTAGGATACCTTCCTGCAGAAGATCCGAAATATACAATCTGTGTTGTGATACGCACCAAACCCCACTCGGTTGCATACTATGGTGGCGCAATTGCCGCACCGGTTTTCAGGATGGTTGCTGATAAAATATTTTCGCAGAATATTGGTGCATGGGGAGGGCCGCTTGATAGCCTGGCAAGATATGGATCTGAAATAATACCGGCAAAGTCGGCTACTGAACGTAACTACGAAGTGTTATATAATGCAATCGCCCGGCGCCTGCCGATGCCGGGAAACCATAGCAATGAAATGATGCAACTGGCTGTTGATTCAAACAAACGTGTCACAATAGGGCCAAAAATAATGTACCGGAATATAGTGCCTGATGTAAAAGGAATGGGATTGAGGGATGCTGTTTATATGCTGGAAACATTTGGACTGCAGGTGGAGGTGAAGGGTAAAGGGAAAGTACAGGTACAATCATTGACACCGGGAACAAAAATTATTAAAGGACAAAATATTATTCTGCAATTAAGCTGATGGCCATCCTGCGCGACATATTGATAAGTGTACCGGTTATATCTGTAACCGGCGATATAAATGCTGCGGTCAGCGGCCTGCATATTGATTCCCGCAAAGTAACTCCGGGCAGCGCTTTTATTGCGGTACATGGTACTTTATCAGACGGACATCTTTTCATTGATAAGGCAATTGAATCGGGTGCGGGTGTTGTTGTTTGTGAAGAAATTCCCAAAGTAAAAAAAGAAGGAGTTACCTATGTGCAGGTTAAGGACAGTGCGGCAGCCACCGGGCATATGGCGGATGCTTATTATGACTTCCCCTCAAGGCAGCTAAAAGTTGTTGGGGTAACAGGTACCAATGGCAAAACTACTACCGCTACTCTTTTATACCAGCTTTTTGAAAAACTGGGTAACAAATGCGGATTGCTTTCCACTGTGCAAAATCATATTCATGATAAGGTAGAGATAGCCACGCATACTACTGCAGATGCAATAGCAATCCATTCCATACTGAAAAGAATGGCTGATGCAGGTTGCTCATATGTATTTATGGAAGTGAGCTCACATGCTATTCACCAGAAACGTATTGCAGGTATTCGTTTTGCCGGAGGAATATTTACAAATATTACGCATGACCATCTGGACTACCACAAGACATTTGATGAATATATAAGGGTTAAGAAATGTTTCTTCGACGATTTGCCGGCTGATGCATTTGCCCTAACCAATGGGGATGACAAAAGAGGTATGGTGATGCTACAGAACACAAAAGCTGTGAAACAAACATACAGCCTGAAAATGCCGGCTACCATAAAGGGTAAGGTTCTTGAAAATAATCTGACCGGGCTTGTAATGGTAGTAGACGGACATGAAGCACATTTCAGGATGATAGGAACTTTCAATGCGTATAACCTGCTGGCAGTTTATGGCGCAGCTAAATTCCTGGGTGAAGATTGTATGCAGGTGTTGTCAATACTGAGTAATCTGCAAGGCGCTGCCGGACGGTTTGAAACGCATATGTCGCCCAAAGATAAGGTGCTTGGAATTGTGGATTATGCACATACGCCGGATGCACTGATAAATGTACTGGCCACCATCAATCAGTTGCGTACACAGGGGCAGCAGTTATTTACTGTGGTAGGCTGCGGAGGAGACCGGGATAAGACAAAGCGCCCGGTAATGGCCCAGGTTGCGTGTGAGCACAGTGATAAGGCAATTCTCACCGCAGATAATCCGAGGAGTGAAGACCCTGAAGCAATATTGAATGAAATGGAGGCCGGGTTGACAGCTTCCCAGAAAAGAAAGAGCCTTCGTATAACCGACAGAAAAGAAGCTATAAAAGTAGCAGTGATGCTTGCGCAGCCGGGAGATGTGGTTCTGGTGGCAGGAAAAGGCCATGAGAACTACCAGGAAATTAAAGGCGTTAAACATCATTTTGATGACAGGGAAGTATTAACAGAAGCATTTGAAATATTAAATAAATAACAGGCGCACATGCTGTACTATTTGTTCACCTACTTACGCGAAAAAATACGCCTGCCCGGCGCCGGGTTGTTCAATTTTATCACGTTTCGTGTAGCAATGGCTATTATTCTTTCGTTGGTAATATCCATGCTGATGGGTAAGCGACTGATAAGTTTCCTTCAGCGTAAACAAATTGGAGAGACGGTTCGCGATCTTGGTTTGCAGGGAGAAGCTCAGAAAAAGGGAACGCCAACAATGGGGGGGCTTATTATTATTGGTGCGATATTGGTTCCGACAATTCTTTTTGCACGCGTGCTCAATGTATATATAGTACTGATGCTGGTTTCAACGATATGGCTGGGTGTTGTAGGGTTCGTTGATGATTACATTAAAGTATTCAAAAAGAATAAAGAAGGACTTGCGGGCAGATTCAAAATTATGGGTCAGATAGGGTTGGGTATTATTGTAGGCCTTACCATGTATTATAACAATCATGTGGTGATCAGCAGGGAAGTGACCGGTGGAAAAAGCGGCGTTTATAATGCTGCCGAAAAACTGGAAGCGGGTGAATTCTCAAGAAAGGATGAGAATGGGAAAGAGCAAAAGTATGTGAATGTAAGAACAGCGACCACCACGATACCGTTTGTGAAATCTCATGAATTCAGGTATGAAAAAATTGCGCGGATATTCGGAGACAGGTATATAGATATAACCACCCCGATTATCTATGTGATCTTCGTAATCTTTATTATAGTGGCTGTATCAAACGGTGCGAATATTACTGATGGTGTGGACGGACTTGCAACAGGGGTATCGGCGATAATTGGAGTATGTCTTGGTGTGTTTGCCTATTTGTCAGGTAACTATTTATTCGCGGGGTACCTTAACATAATGGATATTCCGAACCTCGGTGAATTGTCCATATTTATTGGCGCCTTTGTTGGCGCCTGTGTTGGTTTCCTGTGGTACAATGCATATCCGGCGCAGGTGTTTATGGGCGATACCGGCAGCCTTGCTCTCGGCGGTATCATAGCTTCCCTGGCTATTATTGTGCGCAAAGAATTATTGATACCTATTATCTGCGGAATTTTCCTGGTAGAGAATCTTTCCGTGGTAATACAGGTTTGGTATTTTAAGAGGACCAGGAAGAAGTATGGTGAGGGAAGGCGTGTATTCCTGATGGCGCCGCTGCATCACCATTACCAGAAACTGGGTTATCATGAATCGAAGATAGTAACGCGGTTTTGGATCATTGGAATCCTTCTGGCGATTATGAGTATTGTAACATTAAAAATGCAATAGACAGTGAGTACAAACACACAAAGGCTGGTAATACTCGGCGCTGCTGAAAGCGGTATAGGAGCGGCGTTGCTTGGTAAGCAGCAGGGATGGGATGTATTTGTAAGTGATGGCGGAATGATCAAAGAGCAATTCAAAATGGTACTGGTAAAAGAAGAGATTGATTATGAAGAGGGTAGTCATACTGCGGAAAAAATAATGAATGCGGCATGCCTGGTGAAAAGCCCAGGAATAAGTAATAAGGTTTCCATCATGAAGCAAGTAAGGAATGCAGGAATTGAAGTGTGCAGTGAAATAGAATTTGGGTATCGTTATAAGGGAGATAGTAAGATCATAGCAATAACCGGAAGTAACGGCAAAAGCACAACAACTAAACTGACCTATCATATTTTGAAAGAAGCTGGTTATGATGTGGCGATGGTTGGAAATATAGGATACAGTTTCGCCAGGCAAATTGCGGAACGTCCCTGTGCATGGTATGTGATGGAAGTCAGCAGTTTCCAGCTCGATGATATTCATCAGTTCAGGCCTGATGTAGCTGTGTTGCTGAACATTACCCCTGACCATCTTGACAGGTATGATTATGTTTTTGCAAATTATGTTGCTTCCAAATTTAAAATAACAGCGTATCAAACCACAACTGACCATTTTGTTGTAAACCAGGACGACAAAGTAATTATGGAATACCTGGCAACCCATTCAACTCACGCTAAAATAATATATTTCACGATGGATGAGAATAATAAAGGAAACGAAGGCGGTCATATAAACGGCGATCATCTGTATATACTACATGACGGAGAAGCCATGGATATGTCTATACATGACCTTGCAATAAAAGGTAAACACAATCAATATAATAGTATGGCTGCTGGAATATCCGCCCGGATTGCCGGGGTTAGAAAAGAAAAGATCAGGGAGAGTTTCATAGGTTTTGAAGGTTTGGAGCACCGGCTGGAATATGTGGCGACAGTGCGGGGAGTGGAATTCATTAATGACAGCAAGGCTACGAATGTGAATTCGGTATGGTATGCATTGGAGAGTATGAAGAAGCCGGTGGTGCTTATACTAGGGGGCCAGGATAAGGGAAATGATTATTCTGAAATAACGGAATTAGTAAAGGAAAAGGTAAAAGTAATAATATGCATGGGTTTAGATAATACGCCTATTCATGACTCATTCGACAATATTGTGGATGTAATCGCAGATACATCTACCGCCCGGGATGCGGTAATGGCCGCTTACTCAATGGCTGCAAGCGGAGATGTTGTTTTATTATCACCTGCATGTGCAAGTTTTGATGTGTTTGAAAATTTTGAAGACCGCGGGCGGCAATTTAAAGAGGCAGTGAGGAACTTATAAGTCTCTTCCGGCCCACTCCCTTTCGGCTTTCGCTGAGGGCAGGCCCGGAGAGGTAAGTGTTGCTTAAATGAAATTGAAATTATGGCAGACCATCTTAAACTATTACTGACAAAGACAAAAGGCGACAAAGTAATTTGGGGCGTCGTCCTTGTGTTGTCTTTTATAAGCTTATTGGCTGTGTACAGTTCTACAGGGTCGTTGGCATACAAGATGGAAAGGAACTCCAGCTATTACCTCATCAAGCAGGTGATGGTTCTGGGGTTGGGTTTGGGTATTATTTATTTTGTACACAGCATCAATTATGCAAAATTTGCCAAGATCGCAGTTATCCTTTATTTACTTAGCCTGCCATTATTGATAATGACTTTAATTCCAGGTGTAGGGGTAAGCCTTAATGAAGGATCTCGTTGGATACGGCTGCCGGGTATCAATCTTACTTTCCAGACATCTGATCTTGCAAAACTGGCTCTGTTCATGTTCCTGGCTCGTATATTAAGTATTAAGCAGGCAGACATTAAAGACCTGAAAAAGGGATTTATCCCGGTGCTGATCCCTATGGTACTTACCTGCACACTTATTGCACCCGCAAATTTGTCTACTGCCCTGATGTTAGGTTTTACATGCAGCATCCTTTTCTATATCGGCAGGGTGCAGGTAAAGCATCTGCTGCTGCTGCTGGTGGTTGGCATCTTTGGAATTTCTACTCTGTTTGCGGTTTCAAAGATCACGGGCTGGGGCAGGGCGAACACCTGGGAGCAAAGGATAGAACATTTCTTTGGAAATAAGAATAAAGATGGGAAACACGAAGATGTGTACCAGGTAGAACAGGCTAAAATTGCCATCGCCAATGGAGGACTTGTCGGCAAAGGGCCGGGCCGCAGCCTGCAAAAGAACTTTTTACCACATCCTTATTCTGATTTTATTTTTTCAATAATTATTGAAGAATATGGTTTAGTAGGAGGAGGCATAGTAGTGTTACTGTACTTGTTATTTCTTTGGAGAAGCATACTCATTTTTAAGCGGTGTCCTTATGCCTTCGGCGCCTTCCTGGCCGTTGGGTTAAGTATTACGCTGGTTTTTCAGGCTATGCTGAATATGGCTGTGAATGTTCACCTGGTGCCAGTAACCGGACTTACATTGCCGATGATCAGCATGGGCGGCTCGTCAATATGGTTTACCAGTATAGCTATAGGTATAGTGCTAAGTGTAAGCAAGTATGTGGACGAAATGGAAGGAGTAAAAAAAGGCGCTGCTAAAAATGCCGGTGATTCAGTACAGGCAATGACAGAAGAGGAGGAAATAAAAACAGAAACGAAAGAGGAAGTAATAGTGGAGGAAAAACCAAAAAGGCAAAGGATTAAAAATGACGGGCCGGTGCCGGCGATATAACAATGAGTGGATTGCGTGTAATAATAGCAGGAGGAGGAACAGGCGGACATATTTTTCCCGCAGTAGCTATAGGTCATGCCCTGCAGCGGCTAATGCCGGGAACACAATTACTCTTTGCAGGCGCCAAGGGTAAAATGGAAATGGAAAAGGTGCCGGACGAAGGATTTGAAATAATAGGGTTGGATATAGCAGGGTTTAACAGGAGCGATATTTTTAAAAACATTTCTTTACCATTTAAATTGTTAAAAACCAGAATGCAGGCAGGAAGTATCATAAAGGATTTCAAACCTTCGGCAATAGTGGGGGTAGGTGGTTATGCCAGCTTTCCTATATTAATTGCAGGGCAAAGTATGAACATCCCTACATTGATACAGGAACAAAACTCTTTTGCAGGAAAGAGTAATAAAATTCTGGGAAAGAAAGCCAGGGCGGTTTGTGTGGCATATGAAGGGATGAGCCAGTTTTTCCCTAAGGATAAAATTATTCTTACCGGCAATCCTGTAAGAAAGAATATTTCTGAAATGAGTAAGTCCAGGGAAGAGGGAAGGGAATGGTTTGGTCTTTCTGAAGGAGGGAAAACGATTCTTGTGATTGGAGGAAGCCTGGGCGCAAAGTCTATAAATGAAAGTATAGATAGCCATCTCGGTGAAATTATGAAAGAAGATGTGCAGTTGATATGGCAGACAGGTAAGCCTTATTTTGAAACTGCCAGAAGGACTGCGGCAGAGTATAGTCAAAGAGTTAAGGTGTTTGACTTTATCAGTGATATGGATGCTGCTTATGCAGCCGCCGATATGGTAGTGTCGAGGGCGGGTGCACTTGCAATCGCAGAATTGTGCATTGCTGCAAAACCGGTGATTTTTGTTCCATATCCTTTTGCAGCCGAAGACCACCAGACAAGTAATGCGATGGCGCTTGTAAAACATCATGCAGCCTTAATAGTAAAAGACAATGAAGCACAAAGTCAATTGGTCGAAAAGCTGAAAATGGTATTACATGACAATCAAATGCAGGAGCTAATGTCGCAGAATTTAAAGACAATGGCTGTGAAGGATGCGGATGAAAGAATTGCCAATAAAGTAATTGAGATAGCAAAAGCAGGATAATGAACGTAAGGAACATAAACAGGGTGTATTTTTTAGGCATAGGCGGCATAGGCATGAGCGCCCTGGCACGTTTTTTCCTTGAGCAAGGTACACAGGTGAGTGGCTATGACAAAACCGAAACTGATCTTACCAGGCAACTGGTGACTGAGGGTATGAATGTTCATTATACTGAGGATATTCAACTGGTAGATAAAGATGCCCAGCTGGTGGTGTATACACCTGCTATTCCTAAAACTCATGAAGAATTGAATTGGTATCTGGATAATCACTTCCCTGTTTTCAAAAGGAGTGATGTATTGCAATGGATCACTGAATCAATGCATGCAATTACTGTTGCGGGAACTCATGGCAAGACTACCATATCTACTATGATCGCCTACCTGCTGCGTGAAACAAACTATGGGTGCAATGCTTTCCTGGGTGGTATTTCGGTAAATTATGACAGTAATTACTGGCGCAGCAAGAACGATACTGCGGTTGTGGAGGCGGATGAATATGACCGCAGTTTTCTGAAGTTGCACCCTGATATAGCTGTGCTTACTGCCATTGATCCTGATCATCTTGATATTTATGGAACGGCGGAGGAAATGGAACTGGCTTTTATTCAATACACAAAAAATATTAAGATAGGTGGTACTTTATTGGTGAAACATGGATTGCACAGGCAGAGTGAACTAAAAGGCCCGGTAACGATTACCTATAGTTTGCAGAATGATGCTGCGGATGTTTATGCTGAAAACATTGTTCAAAAAGAAGGCGGGTATTTATTTGATGTCGTTGGGGAGGATTGGAAGATGGAGAATGTGCAACTGAATATCGGAGGCAGCCATAATGTAGAAAATGCAGTTGCTGCAATTGCCGTTACTGAAATGATTGGCATTAATGGTGATGCTGTAAAAAAAGCGCTGGCTGGATTTAAAGGGATCAGGAGGAGGTTTGAGTATGTTTTGAAAACCGAAAAAGTTGTTTACATAGATGACTATGCACATCATCCGGCAGAATTGGAAGCATTAATAAAAAGTGCGAAACAATTGTTTAAAGGTCGTAAATGTGTTGTGGCTTTTCAACCACATTTGTTTACCCGAACACGTGATCTTGCTGATGGATTTGCACAAAGTCTTGACATGGCCGATGAAGTGATACTGCTGGATATATATCCTGCGCGCGAACTGCCACTGGAAGGCGTTACATCGCAGATGATAGCTGACAGAATGGAGAACGCTGCGCACACTATACTTTCGAAAGAAGGACTTCTGGAGTATGTGAAACGCGCACCTTTAGACTTGTTTATTACTGCAGGTGCAGGCGATATAGATAAATTAATTGTGCCAATTAAAAATATTCTGGCTCAGAAATAATGGGAGTGAAACGCAAAATATCAATCCGTAAAGTACTGCAGGTGTTTCTGACACTTGTTGTAACCACCTGCTGTGTTATAGCCATGGTGAGCGCTTCCAGGATTGAGGATAATAAAATGGTTAAAAACGTAACTATCCATTTTAAGAACGATAAAAAATATCACTTTATCCAGGAACAGGAAATCATGGACCTGGCAATTAACCACAGGAATATTGACATAAAGCATACACCGGTCTCGAAGCTGGATATAAATTCTATGGAACAGGTTATTATGGCTGATCCGTGGGTTGCCGGCGCGCAGGTATTTATTGATAACGAGCTGGTGCTGCATATGTATGTAACACAACGTATTCCTGTTGTAAGAGTGTTTCAGCAGAATGGCAGAAGTTTCTATCTTGATACAACATTAAGTATAATGCCTTTGTCTGCGAACTACATCTATTATACCACTATTGTTACCAATGTACCTGAACTTAAAAATGACAGTACGGGTGCCAAACTTAAAAGTAATATTATTACCCTGGCCAGGAAAATCCAGAAGGATACATTTTGGAATGCACAGGTATCGCAGGTTATTGTGGATTCACAAGGCATGTTTGAATTTGTTCCCACACTTGGCGATCAGAGGATTTTATTCGGAGATGTATCCAGGATGGAAGAGAAGTTTAATAATCTTTTTGTTTTTTATAAAAATGTCCTTAACCGGATCGGTTGGGATAAGTACCAGACCCTGGATGTCAGGTTCAGCAGCCAGGTGGTAGCTACACCCTCACTGCCTTATACCGGCCCCGTGGACCTGAAGGTGAAGCAAATGAACTGGATCAACAGTATTATAGAAACAGAAGCGAGGAATGATGCAAAAGATTCTATTGCAGATTTATGGCAGGAACCCGGGCAGGCTACAGTGCAGGTAGATTCTTTTGTAAAGATGAAGTTAGCTCCGGTAGTATCGCAGTCTGTGACTAATCAGAATAAGTCTCCGGCAGAGCCGATGCATAGTAATAACCAGAACAGTTCGGAAGCAGTGAACGATGTAAATAAGCCAAATGTAACACCGGCAAATAATACAGACAAAAAACAAAAAACACCAAAATATATTTACCCGGCTAAAAATGATCATTAACAGTTTTTTAAATTAAACGCAATATGAGCAAAAAAGAACAACCCATTATCGTAGGCCTGGATATAGGCACCACAAAAGTGGTTGCAATTGCAGGCCGAAAGAATGAATTCGGTAAATTGGATATTCTCGGTTTGGGGCGAGCGGATTCCGCGGGAGTCAGTCATGGCGTGGTGATGAATATTGAGCAATGCATTCGTTCAATTGAGCAGGCCATTGAACGATGTATTCTTTCTAACCCAAACCTTGAAATAAAAGAGGTGTATGTTGGGATAGCGGGGCAACACATAAAAAGCTTGCAAACGCGTGGCGACAGGATCCGGACAGACGTGGAGTATGAGATAAACAAGGAGGATATTGACTTGCTGATTCGTGATCAGTACAGGACATGCATACCCGCAGGCGATCAGATCATTGACATTGTACCACAGGATTTTACAGTGGACAGTACCGCTTTTGTTGTGGACCCGGTAGGTATGAGCGGCGTTAAGATCGGCGCGAACTTTCATATAATTACCGGTGACCGCAATGCTATCAGGAATATAAAACGCTGTGTGGACAGATCGAAACTCGTAACACGCGACCTTGTATTGCAGCCACTGGCTTCTGCTGCATCTGTAATGAACGATGAGGACCTGGAGGCAGGTGTTGCCATCGTGGATATTGGTGGCGGCACCACTGATATGGCCGTGTTTTATGATGGTATCTTAAAACATACGGCAGTAATTCCATATGCCGGTGTCAATATCACCAATGATATTCGCAACGGGCTTGGCGTATTGCGTGCACAGGCAGAACAAATGAAAGTACAGTTTGGCACAGCCCTCGCGGCAGAAGCTAATGCCAATGCCTATATTACCATTCCCGGCCTGAGAGGATTACAACCAAAAGAAATATCTGTTAAGAACCTGGCCCACATTATACAGGCGCGCATGCAGGAGATATTCGATTATGTTGTTTATCACCTTAAACAGGTTGATCTTGATAAGCGACTATATGGTGGTATTATCCTGACGGGTGGGGGAGCACAACTGAAGCATGTAACACAACTGGCAGAATTTGTTACAGGCCTGGGTGCACGTATAGGTTATCCCAACGAGCATCTGGCAGGTGGTCATGTCGAATCATTAATGAATCCGATGTACTCAACCTGTATCGGTCTTATTATACGCGGGTATCACGATTTTGAAAGCGGGCGTATGCGTTTTGCAGGAGAGGGAGGCAACTATATGCATATACCTCTGGAGCAGATGCAGGAAATAAAAGTTGATCTGCCAGAGCCGGTTCCCATAGATCCCACAATATTTATACAACCTGAGGAGCAGCAGGAAGTGTCGCTGGATAAAGCACGAAAACGAAATGAAAAGGTGAAACGGTTATTTGACGGGCTTAAAGGAAAATTCATGGAGCTGTTTGGGGATGTGGAAGACCAGAAAATAGAATAAAGATTTACAAACTTAAATTCATAACAACACAACTAACAATTTATTTACTAACCTGCAAATTAATAGAACATGATACATTTTGAAATTCCAAAACATCAATCGTCTATAATTAAAGTAATAGGCGTAGGAGGTGGTGGTGGCAACGCCGTAAATTACATGCACAATCTCGGTATTGAGGGTGTGGATTTTGTAGTTTGCAATACTGACTCACAGGCGCTTTCGCTGAGCCCGGTGGCAAATAAAATACAACTGGGCCCACATCTTACTCAGGGACTTGGAGCCGGCGCCAATCCTGAGATAGGAAAGCAGTCTTGCGAGGAAAGCCTCGAGGATATTGCCAAAATATTAAAAGTGAATACCCGTATGGCGTTCATCACTGCGGGTATGGGTGGTGGTACAGGAACCGGCGGAGCGCCTGTAGTATCAAAGATATGCCGCGACCTGGGTATACTTACCGTTGGCATCGTTACCACTCCGTTTACCTATGAGGGACGTAAGCGTATGAAGCAAGCCCAGGAAGGTATAGACAAGATGCGCGACCATGTGGATACCATCCTGATCATTTCAAACGACAAGCTGCGCCAGCAATTTGGTAATCTGCCATTTACACAGGCATTTGCAAAAGCTGATGATATACTAGCTACGGCTGCCAAATGTATCACTGATGTGATCACAACTACCGGCCAGATCAACGTTGACTTTGCGGATGTTTGTACCGTAATGAAAAATGGTGGTGTGGCCATATTGGGCAGCGCTACTGCAAGCGGTGAAAACCGTGCATTGATGGCTGTTGAAGAAGCCCTTAACTCGCCCTTGCTGAATGACAGTGATATTAAAGGCGCAAAATGGTTGTTGCTGAATATTACTTCTGCCGCAGGAGAGTTTGAACATACGATGGATGAAGCAGAAGCCATACAGGCTTATGTGCAGCAGCAGGCAGGTGATAATTGTGATGTAATTCTTGGTATGGGCCATGATCCAAATCTGAATGAAAGGATTGCCGTAACGGTAATAGCAACAGGCTTTAACCACAAGGATATCAAGGTTGAATTCCCGGTGAAGAACAATGAGCCTGAGAAAATTGTTGTTAAGCTTGGCGATATCAGCAATATTACCGAAACACGTATGCCGGAACAATGGCCGGTTGTTGCCAGGCAGCCGGAAAGCATGGCTCCTACATTGGTAGAGATGCCTGCGCCTGCTCCTTATATCAACAATGAGTATCCGGATATTAAACCATCGGAGGTTTTTATAACCAGGCAGGCAGATGTTTATAAGCAACCCGTTGAAGAGCCGGTGACCGTAGCTGAACCACCAGCTCCGGTCTATGTTCATGAGGAAAAACGTCCTGCAGAGATACCTATGCAACTGGTGATAAAGGATGAAGAATCGGAACCTGTAATGAAGATAGGAGAACGTGTACTCTCAGCCGAAGAGATCGAGGAGAAGAGACGATTTGAAGAGCAGAAGAAGGCACTGGAAGACAGGGCAGAGCGCCTTCGCCGTATGAGCTTTAATATCAAGGGGACCGAAAGCAACGACGAAATGGAAGCTGTGCCTGCTTATATGCGCAAGAACATGAAGCTGGACAACACTGCGGGCTCTTCGGATTCTTATTACAGCGGCTATACCGTGGGGATGAACGATAACCAGGAAAACCCGCAGGCTGCCATACAAACCATAAATACTTTTCTTGACGGCAAGAAGCCTGACTGAAATATGAAGACCTGCTAAAGTTGTTTCTTTTGTTCATTTTATATTGCGTAGGCTCCCGTTTTCTAACGGGAGCTATTTTTTATGGTGCGCCCGGCAGGGGGCATTTACTTGTTGATGCAAGTCCACTATGGGCCCGAGGGGGAACCATTGGCTGAGCGGCAAGGGTGTCGCGGGTGACTGCGAATCTGAAGGAAGCCAGAGGCAAAACGCTGGTCTGACGAACAGAAACCGTATATGAGGCAGATATGCCGGACAAGGAGGCCATTATCTTCGAAGTTCTAAACTTACCCGGAAGGCATGTTTGTAAATGCGGCGGACATAAGCGTGAAGGTAAATGTACATTACCCAGGGAGAGCTTGATGAGAAGTTAGGCGGGGGGACGTGCGGTATCCCCGAAGTGACAACCCGGGGGAGACACCCGGCTGAACATTGAGGAGTCAGCAGAGGCCATAGTAGCAGGCAGGAATGCGTATGAAGGGCTGAACTATTAGTTACGGGAAAGACTGAAATGATAAAGAAGCAAGAAGCAGAGACGGAAGCCATATGAGATGGAAGAAGGCCAATATCGAGGATATCTGCCCGGAAGGCGGAAAGGGCGACACTGGCGCGGATACTTCTGTACCCATAGCAGGGAAACCAACCCCTTTAATCAAGTTAAAGATAACAGTAACTATTAGAAACGCCGTATGCCGAACGGCACGTACAGTGGTGTGAGAGGACGGTGAGGGAAATAATCCCTCACCTCCTACTCGATTATAAACAGTTTCGGTTATTTACCGATAACAAAATGGAATGTTTCTGATCCATTGTCAGTCTTTACACGTAGCAGATACGATCCGGATGCAAGACTACCCAGTGATATTTGCTGATGTATTTTTCCACCTTGTGGTATTGTTTTTCCGGTATACACAACTTGTCCCAGCATGTCGCTAACCTCTAAACCAACTTCAGCGTTTGAACCTGAAGCCAGAGTACCTGTCAGGATAAAGTTTCCGGTATTCGGGTTAGGGAACAGGCTGAAGCTGTTTCCATTAGCGATTACAGGATATACGCCGAGGTAGTCATGTATAATTATCTTATTACTTACTCCCGGTGCCGGTGGAGTCAACTCGCATGGAGGGTTGCCATTCACAACACACCAGAAAGTATCACGGGCATAAACCGCAGTATCAAAAGACTGCCTGTTAGCTCCCGGGATAGGATTACCATTCATATACCATTGGTAGGCTGGCATCGTACCACCCCATGTAACATTAGCGAAGAAGGTAACTATCTCTCCCAAATACTGAAGCGTATCGGAAGAATTGATTGTAATTGTAACAATAGGAGAAACATTATTAGGATACACATTTACAACTATTGTGTCTGTTGCCCTGTTATTGATGGCACACACGCCACTGGCAATCATCTCACACATGATAGCATCACCGTGGGTTGGGTTATAAATAAGTGTATCAGAGGTACCCATAGGTATTGAACTGAATTTTTTCCAGGAATAGGATGGGATACCGCCATTGGTAGGTGTTGCAACAAATGTATCCGGAGAACCTTCGCAAATAATACCAGCCGGGAAATTGCTGATAGTTACCATAGGTATAACCGGAGGTTCAACAATGAATGGTTTCATTGCAAAACATCCTGAAGGTAAAGTAAAGGAAATATTGACTGTACCTGCAGAAATTCCGTGTATCACTCCTGAAGTATCTATAATCTGTGCAATAGCAAGATTAGTGCTGCTCCATACGCCTATTCCCAGTGAAGTGGTATCAATCATTATTGAGTCAGCTCCCATACAGATAGAATCAGGCCCTATGATTGCACTTGGTGGAACACCAACATTTACCGTGGTTGTAGTATAACAAGTGGTAGGTAATGTGTACCTGATTACACCTGAAATGCCCGGAACAGAACTTGTAACAACACCTGTTGAAGAAACAGTAATTGACGGATTGAGGCTTGTCCATGAACCACCGGTTGTAGTATCTGTCAATGTTGTGGACATTCCCACACAAACGGCCGAAGGGCCGTAGATAGCAGAAGGTATTGGATTTACCGTTACAATGTAGTTAGCCGGAGGACATGCAGGCATAGTGTAAGAAATGGTAACAGTACCCGGCAACAGGCCTGTAACAACTCCTGAAGTTACAGAAGCTATTGACGATGGACTTGATGACCAGAGGCCACCTCCAAGCAGTTCAGTTAGTACTATCGCATTGTACTGACAAACCTGGCTTGGCCCTGTTATAGGCAATGGGGGTTGAGTGACACTTACAAAGTGGGCAATAGAACAACCTGTTGGGAGGGTGTAGATAATATTAGTAGCAGAACCTCCGGGGCCGACGCCGGTAACCAAACCTACAGGACTAATACTTGCAGCGCCTGGTACCGAGCTGGACCATGTACCAAGCGGTGTTGGATCAGTAAGAGTCATAGAAGAGAACCTGCATACAGCAGAAGGGCCGACAATTGGCGCAGGTAAAGGATAAACTGTCAAAATCATTGTTGATGAGCAGGCCCCTAACGTATAAAGGATAGTCGTTGTTCCGGCGGATTGTGGCGCAAATATTCCGGTAACCGGATCAATAGTACCTACTGTAGTAGTCCCGGAACTCCATGTACCGCCGGGTGTAATATCAAACAATGTATCCGCTTCGTTGAGACAGATATGATTGCGGCCGGTAACAGGTGCTGCCGTACTGATAACATTCACTGATGTTGTAACCGAGATGCTGCCGCATGGAAGAGTAAGCGCGTAGGTTATGGTAGTAGTACCAATAGCCAGAGCGTGCACAACACCAGTCAATGGGTTCACGGTAGCCACAGGCAGATTGCTGCTGGACCATGTGCCGCCGGTAGTACTGGTTGTAGTATAAGTTATGATTTCTCCGACACATAAAGTTGAAGGGCCGGTAATCGGGCCGGAAGTGGGTGTAATGCAAATAGGTGTAATGGAAATACTGCCGTCGGCACAATTCACACCCTGAGTGCTAACAATACCTGATGTGATAACAGGGGCAGTGTAAGATGATCCGCCACCGCCACCACCGGCAGAGCCACCGCCGCCGCCAAAATAACCACCACCACCACCACCACCATCAGTGTAGATGTAAAAGAAAGAAGAAATGTATGTGGACGTGGCAGCACCGTTACCGCCTACAAGTGACACACCGGATAATCCTCCGCCGCTTGAGCCTGCACCACCTAAAGTGGGGGTTGCTCCTGCACCACATGTAGCAGAACTATAACTACCACAATCATTCCCATCTCCTGCAGTTGCCGGTCCTCCCCCCCCGCCGCCAACATCACTAAAACCACAATCATCGCCGCCACCGCCACCGCCGCCGGCAGCTACTATACGGTTTGCCAATGTAAGTCCGCCGGTTCTGATATCACTGGCGCCGCCGCCACCACCTGCGCCGCCGCCAAAAAAGGCAAGCGAAGTTGCGCCAGTGCCACCAGATACTGTAGGCCCGGTATTACCGCCTGTACCTCCGGAATATAAAGTGGCATCGCCACCCATGCTACCGACATACAGGTTTAAAACCTGCCCGGATGATACGGCAAGTGTACACACCACTTCACCTCCACAGCCACCGGCAGAACCGTATGAGGCCCCACCAGCAGCACCTTTTACATCAACATGTACGCTCGTATACCCAACTGGTACCGTATATGTCTGAACTGTGCCTGTATAGGAGAATGTGACGGTTTGCGCAAATGAGCTGTTAAACAAAAACAGTAAAATGATTGAAAGGAGTATTTGGTTTTTTTTCATCGAAGTAAATTTAAATAACTATTGAAATTTTTTACTGTTTGCTTTAAATGTCTGAAGATTGATTTTTTAATAAAAAAGGTTATATAATACGTTGTTTACAAAAATAATGGATTTTGCCCGAAATATAAGTATTGTATTTGTGATTTTTTATGTCCCCGGTCTTTTTCTTCCTGAATATTGCTTTCAGTTAAAATCATTTTATTATGAATAGCGTATATTTACGCCACTTTTAACTGAAAATTATGCGCATATTTTTGTTTTTTTTGCTTTGCCTTTTTATAGTTCCATTTCAGCTCATTGCACAAATCATACCCAAAGAAAATGATACACTGAATTATTGCATTATAGGCTTTTCATTTCCCGGCGTAGCGAAAGGAAACAGTTATAAAATCGAAATAGCAGCGGGAAATTATAAAGATGAATCTACTTTTAATAGGAACATTATAAAAACAGAAATAAGTAAGGTAAATAAAATTATAATCCGCGTACCTGCATTTGGAGCAGCATACACCTGGCGCATTATTCCCCTGAGGACGTCATCGGAAACGCAGGGAAGTGAATTTCATCATTTTAGTACAGGTTTTTTTCCGGATTTGGATACTGCCAGGATACGACTAAGAATAAAGCAAAGTGCCGAAAAGTATAAAGATGCATACGTTATTATGGATGGTAACAGAACAATGTATGATATGGAAGGAGCCCCGGTTTGGTATTTACCAAATCTGGGTGGAACAATCAAATCAAATTCCCAAGTCAGAGACATTAAGCTTACCCGTCAGGGCACCATTACTTTCATTGTTGACGGGCGGGCATTTGACGTAAATTATAATGGCAAGATTTTATGGGAAGGCGCAAATGGGCGTAGAAAAACCGGAGATAGCCTGGAAGGCTATCATCATGAGTTGATGAAACTCAGTAACGGACATTATATGGTATTAGGGTTTGACCCGGTTGCAAAACCAAAACCGCTCCTTACCGACAGTAATGGGAGACGGATATTTACTGATTCAGTGCAAAGGCGCACCAGCAGATTGACTTCTAAACTCCAATTCGGTACTATATTGGAATATGATGATACAGGTAAGCTTGTATGGGAATGGAGGGCTGCAAACTATTTTAAACATACCGATATGGAATTTTATAGAAAAACAAATGGTATGCCTGAGTTTGATATACATGAAAATTCTTTCTTCTTTGATGAAAAGAATAAAGTCATTTACCTGGGTTTCAGGAATATCAGCCAGGTGCTGAAAATACGCTACCCCACAGGAGAAGTTATGACGGCTTATGGCAAACTGACCTATGCCACTGACAGCATGGAAAACCATTCTTTTTGTGCACAACATAGTTGCAAGCTGTCGGACAAAGGGTTTTTATACCTGTTCAATAATGGTTGCGGCCTTATGGCCATGCCGAAAGTGGTAATGATACAAGAACCATTTTCAGAAAAAGATTCCCTAAAGAAAATATGGGAATATCAATGCCCGGTAGAATTGGTACATTTAGAAGAACGCCCGGTACCCAATTCGGTACTGATCAATAAGAGGTATATGTTTACCTCCGGTGGCAGCGTTTCAGAATTACCTGACAACTCTCTTTATGTTTCTACCAATTCGCCTTATAGTACTATTTTCATTGTAAACATGAAAAAGAAGCTCTTATGGAGTGCCAATTTGGAAAAGTGGCATGACGACAAAAAAGAATGGCAACCTTATTCGCAATATCGTTCCAGCATCATTCCCAGCTACGATCTCCTTGAGAATCTGATTTGGACGAGCGCCGGGGAGTAATGGTCTTTTTTCTTTTTATTTCTCAAACCTTTTGAAATCCCAAAGATCATCCCTATCTTTGCGCTCCCAAAAAGAAAAACGGGTTAGTAAAGAGTTCTTTAAACGGTTGCTGTAAAGAGTAAAAAACAGGAGTTTCTGAAAAATAGTTTCAAAACAAATTTTGTAGTTCGGTTCTTAACCTATACCTTTGCACTCCCTTACGGAAAACGAGGTAACGAAAGGGTAACAAAAAGTTCTTTAGAAAGTAATAAAAAAAGATGAGCGGTTGAAGGCCGCGGGAAAGGTTCAACTCCTTAATCATCGCAGTAAAAACCGCTCATAAAAGTATGAGGAAGTTCCTTCGGGGATTAGGGTTTATGTTCTTTGAGAGATTGGGAAAAACAAAAAGCAATAGCATGTAACGATGAAGTTCGTTACAGCAGGGAAAGGATCTGGAGCGCGCCGTAAGGTAGCGCCAGATACCATAGCGAAGACAATTAATAAAACGATTGATTT
>CAIMDZ010000163.1 GCA_903839875.1 uncultured Bacteroidota bacterium | reverse complement strand
CTTCTTTCCATGCTTTTTCTATGCCGCACTTTACAATACCCAGTTCATCAGTATAGCCATAAACACAGATACCGCCATTCACAGCCGGCGTTACAAAGCAATACTTGTCGTCCATTACATGGGTGCATTGTTTTACTATCTCAGGTATATAACCGGGTTCCAGGCAGGATTTTATTTTCGGGTAAATTCGTGCAAGTATTTTTGTTTCTTCTTTTGTAAGTGGTGCACCGCAATCCCCATCTACACAGCAGCCGCCCTTGCATTTATTCAGGTCGCACACAAAATGCTCTTCTATGATCTCATCACTCAGCAATACGTTATTTATAGCAATCATTTCTATTAAGTCAAAAGTTAAAAGTCAAAAACATTACCTGCCTGCCGGTAGGCAGGGTCGAAATCAAAAAGAGGACAAAATTAGTTGATTATTGTTACACAGCCGAGGCATTCGCTAGTGCGAAATGCCTGGTCCCCCGGCACAAGGTACTGATTTTTCATCGGGTGTGATTCCGTAGTTTACCACTTCAATTCCGGATCATCATTTTGCTGTTGCATCCTGTTCTCGTGCCGGCTTACTATTTTTTGCAGCTGGCGGTCGTAAATGAGACGGGCTATTTTCATGGGCACATCCTCCTCTTGCAAAACGGCATTCAGCTTTTTCTCCGAAATATCCAGACGGTACATGAGCTGAAAAAATGTTTCGGAACCACGCTCTATGATGGTCACAATGCGGTCGGCAAGCAATTGAAGGATTGCTTCCTCCGAAAGAGTATCGGGAAGTTGCAGGTCCCAATCGTCCCTTAGTGCTACTGCCGTTTCCTGTATTATGCTATCCGCCATACCCTAAATTGAAGGTCAACTTTACATTCAAATTCCTAATCCCCGACCTGCTTGCCGGCAGGTTTCTAAACAACTAAAACATTTTGATCTTTTCGAGTATAAGGTCTTTTACAACTGATAATGCAATACGTTCCTGCTGCATGCTGTCGCGGTGGCGGATGGTAACGGTCTGGTCTTCTTTTGTCTGGTGGTCTATGGTTATACAGAATGGGGTGCCTATGGCATCCTGCCTGCGGTAGCGCTTGCCTATTGCATCCTTCTCCTCATAAAAGCATTTGAAGTACGGCTTGCACTGGTCTATCAGATCACGTGCAATTTCGGGCAGTCCATCTTTTTTCGTTAATGGGAATACAGCGAGCTTTATTGGTGCCAACATTGGCGGGAAATGCAATATCGACCTGCTGTCTGGTTTTTCCGGAGTGCTTAGATCTTCTTCTTCATACGCCTCACTCAGTATCATCATCACCGCGCGGTCCAGGCCTATAGATGTTTCTACCACATAAGGTACATAATGCTGGTTGATGTCGGTATCGAAGTAGGTAAGTTTCTTACCACTGTATTGTTGATGCTGCTTCAGGTCGAAGTCAGTGCGGCTGTGAATACCTTCCACCTCTTTGAAGCCCATCGGGAAATCGTACTCAATGTCGCATGCTGCATCGGCATAGTGAGCCAGTTTAGCGTGATCATGAAAACGGTATTTGTCGGGTGAAATGCCGAGGCTCAGGTGCCACTTCATGCGGGTTTCTTTCCAGTATTCATACCATTCCTTTTGTTTACCAGGCTGCACGAAGAACTGCATCTCCATCTGTTCAAACTCGCGCATACGGAATATGAACCCGCGTGCCACAATTTCATTTCTGAACGCCTTACCTGTCTGTGCGATACCAAACGGTATTTTCATCCGTCCGCTCTTCTGCACATTCAGGAAGTTTACAAAAATGCCCTGTGCGGTTTCGGGGCGCAGGTAGATCACATTGGCTTCTTCTGCTACCGATCCTATCTCGGTTGAGAACATCAGGTTGAACTGGCGCACATCCGTCCAGTTACACGTCCCGCTGATGGCGCAGGCAATTTTTTTATCTTCAATCAGTTGTTTTAATCCATCAAAATTATTTTCTGCCAGTAAGAGGTCCATTTGCTGTAGCAATACCTCTCCTTTTTCTTTATCCAGTGTTTCTGCAAAGCCTTCTATAAGGTGATCTACCCGGTAGCGCTTCTGGCTATCCTTGTTATCAATCATGGGGTCGCTGAAGTTATCAACGTGGCCACTGGCTTTCCATACAGTGGGGTGCATGAAAATAGCGGCGTCTATGCCTACAATATTTTCATGCATCTGCGTCATGCTGCGCCACCAATACTCGCGGATATTTCTCTTTAGCTCGGTACCCAACTGGCCATAGTCATATACAGCGCTCAGCCCGTCGTAAATCTCACTCGACTGAAATACAAATCCATACTCTTTGCAATGTCCTATAATATTCTGAAGCTTATTTTCATTTGCCATAACGGGTGCAAAAATAGGTTGATAAATTGAATTAGTGAATGATCAAAAAGTAAAATGTTTTATTTGCTAATGTCACTGAATTGAGCGCTTTTCAGACCTTATACCTGGCTTGCTCTGTAAAGATCGCTATGGATATAAAGCTTGCCGGGATCATCAGGTAGATATAGGGTACCAACACAAATGCAAGGAAAACACTCAGGTAAATTTTAAAAGACGCTAAAAGGAAAATCCTGGTATCTATTTTATTTCTCTTGAGCCAGTACCAGATACCCATAATAACTACTGAAAATGCTACTGACAGATAAAAGAGATTTTTAAACAAATGGTACCCTTCCACTAATTCACCATGCTTGTATTTATCAAAAAACAGGTAGGCAAACCCTACACCTGAAAACAAATGCAGCGGCGTGCCGCTGTCGTCCATGTGCAGCCACTCGAAGTAGGGAAGGGTCTCGTAATCTTTCACTGAGCGATAGAAAACAGACCAGTCTTTACTCAAAAAAGGGATAACATACAATACGGACAGGGTGACAGCAACCGTCACGCAGGTCTTGATTAATGCTCTTCTGTTTCCCGAAATAAACTGCACAAATGCCCACAATGGCAGCCACAAAATTATATAATACCTCGACAGCATACAGGTGCCAATAATAATCCCTGTTAAAATGGCATTTTTTTGATGGAGCCCTGCGATCAGCAACATATAATAACCGGCTACCAATAATTCCACAGTCCCTGCTATCAGGTAGGGTTGCTGATAGAATAACATTATATAGCTGAACGAAATGAGCGCAGGAGTAATTATCTGTATCCACAGGTCTTTGATCCGGGCACTCCTGTACATAATTACGCTAGCCCCCAGGCTCCAAACAACAAATGTAATAGTCCGGTAATCAAACCGGAAGTACTCGGCTATGGTATACGGAAGCCAATGCATAGGCAGGTAATTCGATACCCTCGGTATATGGATGGGTGCCAATACGGTAGCGCCATAGGGATACCCACCCGCTAAAAGGCTTTTTACGGTTAAACGGATTGCCGGTATAATATCGGCGAAATTATCGGCGTCAACCCTTTTCATAACGCTGATCGTTACACCGTTAAGGGTTAACAGGCATGCCGTGCCCAAGAGAATAACCAACAACTTTCTTTTTAATGGCGGCGGCCCGGCAACAGTAATTACCGGCTTGTTATAAAACTTAACCAGTACTACCAGGCCAATGGAAACTGAAACCAGGAAATAACCCGCCGAGTTTACTGCCTGGTTCGTTATATGGTAAGGATGAAAAACTAACAGGAAAAGGTTTTCCAGTATTATTAATACCACCAGGCTTAGATTATATGCTAGCGTTTTAGACATAAACTATCTCTTAATAAGACCCGATTTTAGATGAATAATTACACATTTAAGTATGCAAAATAGAATTAAATATCCAACCTTTCCACTAATGATCCTTTTCCATACCAAAATCTAATAGAAGAAAAAGCAGAACACAGCTGAGTATGACATACATTCACGACAAGCGTTATGAGTTTAATTCTTTGTATTGTTTGTTTTGAGGGAGATTTAATTTAATATATCTAAAGCAACATTTATTAACTATTAACATTTAAAAATTTTCACTAAATTTGTTGCATTCATTATTTCATAGTTACATACTTAAAGCGATGTATGTTAGTATCATTGCATTAAGCACATTAATTAAATATTACAATGAATGCAGTAATACTTATTATAGAACCTGATCAGGATTATTATATTTTTTTAAAAAATCAGTTAAAAGACCTAAAATATTCAGACAAAAATATTTGGTGGTGTGCCTCATTAGAGGAATCGCTTGCAATTGATCCGGGAAATATCAATTTTATTTTCGCAAACCTCATACTCCCTTGCGTTGGGATTTTATCTCCTATCAAAGAACTTAATCTCCATTTTATTAATGTTCCGATAATCATCCTGTCTGACAATGAGGATGCAGATAGCAATATCTATGCCATAAGTCAGGGTGCCCAGGATGTTATGGTGAAAGGACAATTTAATGAAAAGCAGTTAGGTAAAGCAATAGTTATTGCACGTGAGCGAAATGCCTATTTGCTTAAGGTAAACAGCGTTTTGGATGATTATAAACTACATTTCGAAAATGGCCCCATACCTATGTGGATCATTGACTCAAAAACATTAAGATTCCTTATTGTCAATAATGCAGCGATTGAAAAATACGGTTACAGTCAAAATGATTTTACCAGGATGACGATACTTGATATTCGTCCGAAAGAGGATGTGGGCCCTATGCTGGATAACTACAGCAAACGGGACAGGGACAACTATTTTGATGCAGGCCATTGGCGACATGTGAAGAAAAACGGCGAGATATTCTATGTACACATATACACACATGAAACCAGGTTTCAGAATATTGACGCAAGGCTCTGTTTTGCTTTGGATGTTAATGATAAACTGATAACAGACCTCAGGAATAAAGAGTTACTGGCAGTTGTAAATGAGCAAAATCAAAAGCTGGATGTTATTCTTTCATCTATCAATGATGCTATATGGTCGAGGGATGCGAACACTAATGATCTGCTTTATGCCAATATAGCCTATTATAATCTGTATGGCTTTATACCCGGTATAAAAGAACCATTAAAAGAACTGGACTTAAATGCCATTCACCCGGACGACAGAGATAAGTTCATGGAAGCGATAGAAACAGTGAAGAGAGATGGCAAGGTTGATTATACTTATCGTTTTATTGATCAGGGAGGTGGGATAAAAGTATTGAGTGGCAGAGCAACTTTTAATAAAGGCGTCAACGGTAAAAGGGATTCCATTGACGGAATTACCACGGATATTACCAAGGAAAAGGAATGGTATGATACTATACGAAACAGTGAGCAAAAACTATTAGCAACCATAAACAATACCAAAGACCATATCTGGACAGTAGACAAGGATCTGAAAATTATTTTCTGTAACAGGGCTTTCCAGGACTTTTTCCATAAGAGAAACGGCATTGCACTAGACGAAGGAGATTGTGTACTTGGGAATTGGTACACTGAAGCTTTTAATAACCGAAGACGAAAAGAATATGAAATGGCTTTGAAAGGTGATAGTTTTACAACGGTGGTGGAATTTGATTTCGAAGGGGAGAAACAGTATAATGAAATAAACTCAAGCCCTATTATTGGGATTGATGAGAAGATCATAGGGGTGAATTGTGTATCGCGGGATATTACGGAGCAGGTGAACCAGGTGAAAAGGATAAGTGAGCAAAATGAAAAGCTGAGGCAGATAGCCTGGATACAATCGCACAAAGTAAAGGGGGCCGTGGCAAATATTATAGAACTTATTCCACAGTTTGATGATGTAGCTGAAGCCTCAGAGAACAGTAAGGAATTAATGGGAAAGCTGAGAACAGCCACTAAGGAGCTTGATGAAATGATAAAAGGAATACTTCGCAAAACAGAAAAATTTGATAGCGCAGGGAGAAAGTGAATGCGTGCCTTTGAGTTTTTTGTCCCTGCTTATCTGTATCAGAACCGTTCTGAAATGCCGAGGCTGAAGAGAGCGTAGTCGTAGATGGCAGGGTCTTTGGGGTTTAGTTCTTTGAGGCGGGCAGTGAGCTGCATGGCATTCTGCCAGTTGGGTTTTATATTATCCAGCAACTCCAGCCTTTCGGCCACACGGGCCACGTGTACATCGAGGGGGCATATTAGCTGGTGTGGTTTTATCTTCTTCCATATACCAAAGTCAACGCCGGCGGTGTCTTTTCTCACCATCCATCGGAGGTACATATTGAGGCGCTTGCAGGCAGAATTGCGGGCAGGGGTGGCAATGTGTTTCTTCGTTCTTTCGGGGTGCTCAATGGAAAAGAAGTAATTGTGAAAATGTACCAGCGCAGGACCTACGTTTTCTTCCTTATAGGTTTTGCCTGCCACGAATGCATCTTCAAGTGAGGTGTAAGTGTGGTAATGATATTTCAGAAAGGATATGAAGCAGAGCAGGTCGGTGGCATTGAAGGTGCGGTGTGCAAAACTTACAAAAGCATTCAGGTCGGTATCCTTGTGATGCAGGATAAAATCGTGTGGGGCATCATCCATCCAGGACATCAGTTTGCGGCTGTTGTTAATGATGGTGGTGCGGTTGCCCCATGCCAGGACAGCAGCGAATAGCCCGGCTATTTCTATATCCTGCTTTTTGGTGAATAGATGCGGAATGGATACCGGATCTTTCTCAATAAAGGAAGGCCGGTTGTAAAGGGCGACCTTGGCGTCGAGGAAGGGTTTTAGTCGCCCACCTTCGCTGGAAAAACTACGGTGGATAAATATGTCTTGTGTCATAGATCATTAGATTTTAGTCGAAAGTTTGCTGGTGCCTTTTGAACATAGTTGATGGTTGGGTCCGGTTGTAAATGTATACTTCACGCGTCATATATCTGTGCAAAAGAGTTTTACTCGCCCCTGTCTGCCTGCCGGCAGGGGCGCATGTTTATGTCATTTTATTATACTCTTGTAGCGTTGTTAAGCTCGCAAAGCTCTTATTGACCAATGCACAAACCTGCCGGCAGGCAAGTTAATCCGGTGCATATTATAATCCTTTGGTCATATAATTGAATCATTCCTTAAATTTGCATTCGAGGCAAGTATTATTTGCCGATTGTAAATTACTATGGTTATATAAAATCGCCTGTGCGCAATAATAAACTGATTATACCCATTGCCTTTTGCTTTTTCATGGTTGCTACTGTGAGCGCACAGGTTATTGATATAAAGCATAAGCAGCGAAACCCAAAATACGTTAAAGACTTTTACAAACATCACCTTATTCTGCGTGCATTTGAGTGCACTAAATTCAACAATTTTAAGCTAATTGATGAATCGGATAAGCTGGTTTACAAACCCAACCGCCATAATGATCTGGGCTTAGGTTTCAATTACAGGGCGCTGAGTCTGAACCTTGAGTTTAATATCCCGGTTACTGAAAAAAGTTCGAAAATATACGGTGTTACTCATACTTTTGATTTACAAACATACATATATATAGACAAATTCCTTATTGACCTGTACAGCCAGTTTTACCGTGGTTATTATCTATCGAACACTGAAGAGGCTTTAACCGGCAACCCCACTTCAAGGGTGTTGGTAAGGCCCGACATGAAGACTGTTGACCTAAGCCTTAATGTACAATACGTGTTGAATGACCGCCACTTTTCATTTAATGCCCCCTTTTTTCAAAACGAGATCCAGAAAAAAAGCGCCGGTTCGCCACTAATAGGAGCGGGTGTCTATTATATGCATGGCAAAACAGATTCTTCCTTTATTCCTACGCATATCAACTATATCAATTTTTTCCAGGATCACCTATTCAACAGGTTCAATTATTTATCAATAGGTGTTAACCTTGGTTATGCTTATACCTGTGTTATCAAGAAACAGTTTTTTATAACGGGAGCATTGAGCGGAGGGCCGGGTATTGGTTATTCTACCATCAACAACACCCAATCTACTTATAAAAATGACCGGCTCGGGATAGCCTGGAATGCCACTGCCAAGTTTGCCGCCGGTTGGAGTAATGATAAATACTTTGCCGGTGTAACGTATATACGGCTAATCGTACAAAGCAATTCGGCAGTTGCAGACACCAAGCAACAAACAAATGCGGGTAATTTTATGTTTACTGTTGCCGACAGGTTCAAATTAAGGAGGTCACTGATCCCGAAATCGGGGATTATCAGGATGGAGTGAACTTTTTAGTCGTAAGTCTAAAGTAGTGGTTGGTTCAAATTTTAGATTTATATCACTTATGCACATTCCGGATGGAAGCATTGTCTTTTTTTCATTGTCGCATTTTTCCTATTTTTTGTGGATAACTCATATTATAAATGGGGTTGAAACGCTTTACTGTCAATTGTATTATAAATAGCCAAATGTCGCATCATTGTCGTACTATTGTCGTATTGGGGTGATCTATCAGATGGTCCCTCATTTATCAATAAATCCTACCCCATAAAGGGTGATATTATTAATTAGTTCATGTAATTAAATATGCTAGTTGACCAGATTTCATTGTCGCATTTTTCCTATTTTTTGTGGATAACTCATATTATAAATGGGGTTGAAATGCTTTACTGTCAATTGTATTATAAATAGCCAAATGTCGCATCATTGTCGTGTTTTGTCGCATTCTTTTGTCCCGATTTTTTTTGTGGCAGGTTGTGGTTAGGGCAAGCGCAAGGGATTACCCCTACATCCCAATGTCATTGACTTAAGAGTTTTGTCCTGTGTCGTGCAGTGCGATACCTTTGGCATCGAACTCATTTTAGATTCATTTTACTATAAACGTTTGACCCTATCGGGGTCACTTCTCCTTAAGTCAATGAGAGGTGCCCTACATCCCCGAAATAATTGCAACCAAACACCGGAATCACTGATTGTTTTATTGAACCTACAAATGTAAACATGATATTTTAAATTACAAAATATAACTTACATAATAGTGCAGTTTTGTGCCTATGATAGAAAGTTTATTTGATGATAAGTCGTTTATGAGTAATGGATTAGGTATTATGAAGTAGTCTTTTCCGCAGCTACGCTCCTTCACTCGCGTTCACTCCCGGGGAGAGGAGATATTACGTATGCACGAGTGGGAAATTGTCTGAACTAAGATTTATTGGATTTGAAGATTTCAGGATACGGGGGACTGATAGCAGTGGGGGTGTGGTGCGTGCCCGGACGTACAAGCGAGCGTGGCAACGGACGGTGGGAGTAGAAATGGAGCTTAGTCCCAAGATATTTTTAACACTTCGGGTACATGGTGTAATTTATTTTGTAAGCGTTTCTTACATTAGCGTCATGTTTATTAAGGTGTCGTTGGTATTTCTTTTGTTTTTGGGATTTGTAGATTGCTATGGGCAGGATGGGGGAGATTTCTGTGATGCAATCAGTGTGATAACGAGGGATGCGCCGAACAGGTTCAGGAATATAAGGGGCAAGGAACAGGATTCAGGACCGAGCGGAATTATATGGGATTGCGGGATTAAGCCGCCTGGGGTAATGGCGAGCCGTTTTGTGGTATCTATGGGGTTGTTTTATGAGGGAGCTTTTTTTCAGGCGAAAAACAAAGAGGAACTGAAGGAGGCTTATAATAAGTATAAAGAACTGCTGAGCAGTTGCCTGACGCCGCAGGGGTACAAGATGAGCATGCAGGATAATTTTTCCCCGGGGCTTGGCGATTATAAGAAGGTGGTGTTTATAAAGGATGCAACTGAGGATGTGAAAGTGGCAAACATTCCGGCGCATATTGCTATGGAGGCGACGTATAATAAGGAAATAGGGAAGTATACGGTGGTGATGTATATTTTTGAGCATTAGCACGGACGCTTGTTTTCGTGTGGAAGTTTTCGCGCAAAGGCGCAATTTTGGTATGTTGTATATCCGTAGCGAGTTTTAAAGCTCGCAAAGGAGTTTGGTTATTGTGTGGAAAAGGGTCTCTCGCAAAGGCGCAAAGACGCAAAGCTCTGCTGGAGTAGTTGGGAGTTATAAAGCTCGCCAAGGCGTGGTGTAAAAAAATGGTGTCTTGCAGGTGAGGTAAAAGAAATCTCTCGCAAAGGTGCAAAGGGGTGTTTTTCGGTCGTTGTGTTTTTAAGATTGTTAAGGAGGTAAGCACTGAACTTTGATGGTTGTGTGGTTTTAGTATTTTTTCAGAAAAATAAAATTTTATGGAAGAACCTTTTGAAAATGAAGAGGATCAATTGAATGATCAACGGGCGGAAAATGAGATCAAGAAGATCAAACTTTCGCTGGAGCATGGGATGGACTTTTCGAAATCTTTTACAAACCCCGATATGCCGCCGGAAATAGAAGGGGAGTTCCTGGATTATATTCAACAGTGGGAGGATCAGTTTGCACAGCGGAAGATGATAACGGTGTATGACCTGGCGGGGAGACCGGATTGCATGCCTGCGGGCGAAATTGCCGACAGTGATATAGGTGAAGCACTGGACAAGCTGATGGGGGCGCTGCATGAAAAATCAATTTCAGTGGATACGATATGTGAAGTGGAGGAGCGGGAGTTGTACAGGTTTATAACGGAAGAACTATTTAAAGAAGAAACTGATGACATACAGATACCGGGTATGATGCATTGCTTTACCTATGAAGAATATCATCCGAACCATGTGTATGATATAAAGAGAAGGTGCGAGGATTTTGTGAAGTATGTTTTTAACAAGGACGAAGATCCGTGGGAGCCGATGTGCATCGGGAAGACAATCCAACACGGTGGCATTGTAATAAGCAAAAATGAATTTAGCGGCAGGCTGAAGAATTTCAGGGATTCATTCAGTGAATTTGAATGCAGGGAGTTTGAGGTTATTTCCGTAGCGTTGAATGAGAACGCGGACGAAGGTGTGGCGAGGTACCGGATGCATTATACCGGGAAAATAGAAGGGACCAGTGAAGAGGTGGAATTTAAGGGGGAGTGTGTTTTCAGCGTAACGCGGGATGATGAATGGTGGTATGTAACTGCTTATGAGTTGCCGGGAGTGGGAGGCCTCACCCCGGCCCTCTCCGAAGGAGGGGGTGAGGTCGAATGAGTAACGTGGGCCGTGCTTTGTATGCAGCTAATTTTTTAGATTTTGGCTGTGGAAGGGAGGCTGTCTATGGTTTGTTCGCTGGTTGCGGGGAAATAGTTTCTTTGAAGTCATTGGGCTTTAATATGTTAAGATCCCTGATCAAAATCATTCAAAAAAGTTTGGCTTAAACTCAATACTGCCATACCTTAGCAGGCCCTACCTGTATGAGCCTGGAGTGTTAAAGTAGTTTCCGAAATCAAAAATAAAGCAAAAACAGTTTGGCGGTCTGCAAATCATCCCTATCTTTGCGCTCCCAAAAGAGAAACGGGAAGTGAAAAGTTCTTTAAACAGCGGCAGTAAAAAGGAAAGAAAATGAGTTTCTGAAAAATAGTTTCGAAACAAATTTTGTGGTTCGGTAAGTAACCCATACCTTTGCACTCCCTTACGGAAAACGAGGTAACATCAGGGTAACAAAAAGTTCTTTAGAAAGTAATAATAAAGATGTACGGTTGAAGGCCGTAAATAAGGTTCAACTCCTTTAGCATCGCAGATTAATTTGCACATTTGTATATTTTCAGATTTGCACATTATTATGTTCTTTGAGAGATTGGGAAAAACAAAAAGCAATAGCATGTAACGATGAAGTTCGTTACAGCAGGGAAAGGATCTGGAGCGCGCCGTAAGGTAGCGCCAGATACCATAGCGAAGACAATTAATAAAACGATTGATTT
>CAIMDZ010000162.1 GCA_903839875.1 uncultured Bacteroidota bacterium | reverse complement strand
TGGTGGCCTCACTGGTGCGAACGGCGTTATTTATAGCGTATATCTCGCAACAGGTGGTACCCAAACATCGGGTGGCACCCAGAGTTATAGTTCTGCTTATAATGCCACGATAGGCTCCGGTGGCCCGTCAGGTGGTTCCGGCGGCGGTGGATCGGGCGGTTATTATGGCGGTGCTGGTGGGGACAACGGCGGCGGCGGCGGCGGCGGTTCTTCTTATACAGATCCAACGGCGGTAATAAGTGTTGTACACACACAAGGATATTCCGGCGCTAATGGCAACGGACAAGTAATTATTACCGTATTATGCAGTTCGCCGGGAGTTATTACCGGCAATCCGGGCCCTATGTGCGCGGGCGCCACGGCTACCCTGACTAATACTGCAGGTAGCGGAACATGGAGCAGCAGTAATACGGCAGTTGCTTCTATAAATTCATCTGGCTTAGTTACCGCGGTACAGCCCGGCACCGCAACGATTACTTACACAGTTTCCAATCCCTGTGGCGCACTGGCAACTACAATAATAACCGTGAGCCCGACACCTTCAGCGCTTCCTGCAACCTCAAATGTATGCCAGTATGGAACCGTTACATTAACAGATACTGCTTCAGGCGGAACCTGGGCAACAAGTAATGCCGGCTCTGCAACTGTCAGCGGTGGCATCGTTACAGGGGGTACTCCGGGTACTGCAACCATTTCTTACACACTTCCTTCAGGTTGTTCAACCTCATCTTTTTTTACTGTAAAACCTGCACCTGCGGTATTTAACATAACTGGTGGCGGTGCTTTTTGCGTGGGTGGTACTGGTGTACCAATTGGAGTTGCTGGATCTAATACAGGAAATAATTACGCTTTGACATTAGCAACATCTACTGTCAGTTCGATACCGGGTACAGGTGCATCCTTAAGCTACGGATTGATTACTACTGCAGGTAGTTATTCAGTAATTGCGACAAATACAACATCAGGATGTTCCAATACTATGACCGGTGTTGCGAACGTAACGGTGAATCCGTTACCGGCAGCCATTACAGGTGTCATGAATGTATGTGTTGGCGCTACAACAACTTTAACTGATCCTACACCCGGCGGAACATGGACTACCAGTAACCCCGGACAGGCATCAATCGGGCTTGGGTCAGGTATTGTTACCGGAATTACAGCCTCTGCACCTGCTATAACTTATACAATGTCTGGCACAGGTTGTATTGCCACAGCTCCATTCGTGGTTAATGGATCACCTGCCCCGATAACAGGCTCTTCAAATGTATGTGTATCCGGTTCAACAACATTAGCTGATGTGACTCCGGGAGGTACATGGAGTAGCGCAGGCACGGCAATTGCCACTGTAGGCGCAGGCTCAGGAATGGTAACAGGTGTAACACCCGGAACAACTTCAATCACTTATACAAGTAGTACAGGTTGTTCAGTTAGCGCTCTAATGAATGTCAACCCGTTACCATTAACTTATTCTTTAACTGGCGGAGGTTCTTATTGTGCAGGTGGAACAGGTGTACACGTTGGCCTTTCTTATTCAAATACCGGGGTTACCTACCAGTTATATAATGGAGTTACTCCTATTATTGCGGTAGGCGGATCGAATTCAGGACTTGATTTTGGTTTACAAACAGGCGCAGGTACCTATACTGTTATAGCAACAAATACAATAACAGGCTGCTCAAGCACAATGCCGGGCTCTGTTGTTATCAATATTCTTGCTGCACCTGCGGCATTCAATGTAATAGGTGGCGGCAGTTATTGTGCAGGAGGTACAGGTGTTACTGTGGGACTTGACGGTTCAGGCACTGGCATCAAATACCAGCTTTACAATGGTGCCACTCCTGTAGGATCGCTCGTAAGCGGCACTGGTTCACCCATAAGTTTCGGACTGCATACAGGCGTAGGAATATATACAGTAATAGCAACTAATACAGTTACAGGCTGTACCGCACTGATGAACGGGGCGCAGTCTATAGCTATTAATCCTTTGCCTGTTCCATACACTGTAAGCGGAGGTGGTAGCTATTGTACAGGTGGTGCAGGAGTGGATATTACACTTACAAATTCAGACTTCGGGGTAACCTACCAGTTAATACGTTCAGGAAGCGGCGCGGTAAGCACAATATCAAGCTCCGGAGGCCTTATAGATTTCGGGTTGTTTACTTTGCCCGGTATATATACTGTTACAGCCACAGATGGCCTTACCTGCACTAATACAATGTCAGGTAGCGCAGTTATAGTAGTTAATCCTTTACCTGTAATTTATAATGTTATTGGAGGAGGCAATTATTGCTCAGGTGGCGCAGGGTCGCACGTAGGACTTAATTTCTCAAGCGTAGGAATTAATTATCAATTGTATAACGGAGGACCAGTACCACCTCTGGTTCCGGGTTCAGGTACCAGCCTTGATTTTGGTGCACATACCGCTCCGGGGGTATACACGGTGGTTGCAACCAACCCTATTACTAATTGCAGCAATAATATGGCCGGATCAGCAATAATTGGTATTAATCCGTTACCAAATGCATATAATGTTACCGGCGGTGGAAATTACTGTTTTGGAACTTCCGGTTCATCTATTGGTACTGACTTCTCGGACATAGGTGTAAACTACCAGTTATTCAAAGGAGTTACACCTGTTGGTGCACCTGTTGCAGGTACAGGCGCACTGCTTAATTTCGGTTTATTTACTACTGCCGGTACCTATACTGTTGTTGCTACAAATGTTCTGACCGGATGTTCTATAGCGCTTACCGGCAGTGCAGTGGTTGGTATTATACCATTACCGGTAGTACATACAGTAACAGGAGGTGGAAATTATTGCACAGGAGATACCGGCGTACATGTTATGCTGAATGCATCTGATATTGGAATAGATTACCAGTTGCTGATAGGCGGATCTAATATCGGATCGCCTGTACATGGCACCGGGTCAGGAATTGACTTTGGTTTGCAAACAGCAGGTATCTATACAGTCGTTGGAAAAAACACAGCTACCCTTTGTCAAAACAACATGTCGGGAAGCGCCACAATACACGCAAATCCAAAACCAGCAGTATTCAATATGACAGGCGGCGGCCCTTATTGCTCAGGCGGTACCGGAACACATGTTGGTCTTGACGGTTCAGCTACAGGAATCAGCTACCAGTTATTCAACGGAGGTTCGGTAGGAAGCCCTATGTCAGGCAGTGGCGGCCCGGTTGATTTCGGACTAAAGACTGTTATCGGATCATATACTGCGTGGGCTACAAATGTACTTACCGGTTGTAAGATTATGATGAACGGTGTATCTGCTGTTACTATCAATCCATTACCAGCTGATTATGCTGTAACCGGTGGCGGAAACCGTTGTGCTGCTGATCCGGGACTTGATATAGACCTGCTCAATTCAGACATTGGATTTGAGTACCAGCTTTACCTGGGCGTTTCACCTGTAGGCAGTGCGGTAGCAGGAACAGGAAGTGCAATTAGTTTAGGTCTGCAAACTGCAGCCGGTGTTTATACTGTTATTGCTAAAGACCTGTCAACGCTTTGTACCAAACGCATGCCGGGCAGTGCATCCATTAATATTGTTATTCCTGCTGTTTATACGGTAACAGGTGGTGGCAACTATTGTGCAGGCGGCACAGGAGTTGATGTATGCCTTAGCGGATCAGCAATAAGTGAAAGCTACCAGCTGCTTATTGATGGTGTACCAACAGGATCTCCGGTAAGCGGAACGGGCGCGTCAATTTGTTTCGGATTACAAACCGCAGCCGGTGTTTATAGGGTTGTTGCTACAAATATTCTTTATGGTTGTGTAGCTAATATGACCGGCAGTGTTTCTGTTGGAATTAATCCTTTACCTGGTATCTTTAATATTGCAGGCGGAGGCAGTTATTGCGCAGGCGGAACCGGCTTGGCTATTGGCCTTGATGGTTCAAACACCGCAATCCAGTATCAGTTATTTAACGGCCCTACTGCAATCGGACTTCCGCTGACAGGTACAGGGTCACCGCTGTCTTATGGTATGTTTACAAGTGCGGGAACCTATACAGTAAAAGCAGTAAATCCGGCAACAACATGCCGTAGCGATATGGCAGGCAGCCGGGTGATCACTGTCATACCATTACCCGCAGTTTACACACTTGGTATAGAAAATAATGGATATTACTGCGCGGCTAATCCGGCAGGAGTCCATATTTATGTGGGTGGTTCTGATATTGGTGTGAATTATACCTTATACCGTGGCGCTGCTCTTATAGGAACGACCCCTGGCACTGGCGCTGTTCTGGATCTTGGCAATTATTTAATAGGGGGCACTTATACTGTTGTAGCCAGTGATACCGGTTTAAGCGGCTGTTCCAGCAATATGGCAGGAAGTGTGACTGTAACCATTGTTCCGTTGCCCATTGTACATAATATAACAGGTGGCGGTGACTACTGCCCCGGAGCGGCTGGCGTTCATATAGGACTAAATGCATCTGACGTGGGAATAAAATATACCCTGCACAGAATTGGCGTTCCATCTGATACAACCACCATTTATGGTACAGGACTCCCGTTAGATTATGGTCTGCGTGATTCTACAGGCACTTACATGGTAGTTGGTACAAGTGATCCTGCAAGGCTTACAGGTTGCGTAAACAATATGTCAGGTACTGCAACCGTAACATTGGATGCTATATTGACTCCTACTGTTACAGTAGTGTCATTCCCCGCTGTTGGCCTTGGCGTATGGCACATAGATTCATTGCATGCGAATGTTTTGAACGGCGGGCCGCACCCAACCTATCAATGGTATATCAATGGCAATATAATAGCCGGCGAAACCAACTCATCCTTCAAGCATCATATTTTCTACAATAATGATATTGTATCGTGCCAGGTAACTGCAAGCGGTCCGTGTGGCGGAAATGCAAACTCAGGTTCATTTGTGATCATTCTGCAGAATGTGGGTGTAAAGGTACTGGCTAACCAGGGTGACGTGAAACTGATTCCTAACCCAAACAAGGGTATGTTTACAGTTAAGGGCAATCTTGGTATCCCGATAGCTATCGGGACTGATGAAGAAGTGAACCTGGAGGTAACCAATATGCTGGGCCAGGTACTTTACAGTGGCAAGGCAAATGCGCATAATGGGGATCTCGATCAGCGCATTGAGTTGAACAATCTTGCGAACGGAATGTACATGCTGAATCTCAGGTCAACAGCCGGGAATGCAGTGTTCCATTTTGTGATTGAACAATAATAGTATTTCATTAAATAAAAAGAGAGGGTCTCAGTTATTTGGGACCCGCTCTTTTTTTCTTATGGTTTATGTAAAAATTTGAGTAAAGTTTGAAAGCTGATGTCCTATTCTCCTGTGAAGTCCCTTCAGGGATTTAGGGTTTCGAACGCTGATGTTTTATTCGCCAGCGAAGTCCCTTTAGGGATTTAGGATGGATTTAGGGTGGCTTCAGGCTTCTAATGCGCCTCCAGCCAGTTTTTCCCCGTTCCTGTTTCAGCATTTGCCGGTACTCCATGCGGCAATGGCATAGCGCTTTCCATGCATGATTTCACCAGTGGCTCAACAATGTCAACCTCATCCAGCGGCACATCAAAAACAAGTTCGTCATGCACCTGGAGCAGCATCCTGGTGCGGAGTTTGCGCTTTGCCAATTCACGGTGAATCGTGATCATCGCCAGTTTTATCATGTCAGCAGCTGTGCCCTGGATGGGCATATTAATGGCATTTCGTTCTGCAAAGCCTCTTACTGTGAAGTTGGCTGAATAAATATCTTTCAACCACCGCTTGCGGCCCATAATCGTTTCCACATAGCCGTGCTCCTTGGCAAAGTTGATGGAGGTGTCCATGTAATGCTTGATGGATGGGTATTGCGTGAAGTAATTGTCTATAATACCTTTAGCCTCCGTGCGGCTGACGCCGATATTCTCTGATAACCCAAAAGCAGACTGGCCATAAATAATGCCGAAGTTCACTGCCTTGGCTGCGCGCCTCATGTCTTTGGTCACCGCCGATTCTTCTACGTTATAAACCTTGGCTGCAGTAGCTGTGTGTATGTCTTTATTTTCTTTGAAGGCTTGTATCATGGCTTCATCGCCGCTGATGGCTGCAACAATGCGTAGTTCGATCTGCGAATAGTCGGCAGAGAGAATGCAGTAATCACTGTTACGTGATGTAAAAGCTTTGCGAATCTCGCGGCCCCGTTCGGTACGGATCGGGATGTTCTGAAGGTTGGGGTTATTGCTGCTGAGCCTGCCGGTAACAGCAACCGCCTGGTTGTAGCTGGTGTGCAGCCTGCCTGTGCGGGGATTAATAAGACCCGGCAATGAATCTACATAAGTGCTCTTCAGCTTGGTCAATTCGCGGTAGGCAAGAATGTCTTCTACGATCTGGTGCTTGTGGCGCATCTTTTGCAGGATGTCTTCACCTGTAGCGTATTGACCGGTCTTTGTTTTCTTCATTCCGGCATCTATCTTCATTATATCAAACAACACTTCCCCTAATTGTTTGGGAGATCCGATATTAAAATTCACACCCGCGTGCCTGAAGATATTTTCCTCTGAAGATTTTATATCACGTTCGAGGTCCTTTGAATATTCATTCAGGAAATTCACATCAAGCGCTATTCCTTCAAATTCCATATCTATCAACACCGGGACCAGCGGGTTCTCAACTTCATCAAGTACTTTCTTCACACTATTCTTTACAAGCAGGGGATCAAATACCTGCTTGAGCTGCAGGGTCACATCGGCATCTTCGGCGGCATATTCTTTTATTTGTTCCAGCGGCACATCGCGCATGGTGCCCTGCCCTTTCCCTTTTTTACCGATAAGTGTTTCTATGGATACCGGTTCGTAGCCCAGGTATTTCAGGCTCATCATATCCATGCTGCGTTTGCCATCGGGATCTATCACATAGTTGGCGAGCATGGTATCATAGATATTGCCGGTAAGCGCAAATCCACACCATTTAAGCATCAGCATATCATACTTAATATTCTGACCAACCCAAAGGATATCCGTTTTTTCAAACAACGGTCTGAATTTTTCAAGTATCAGTAGCACCTTGTCTTTCTCAGCAGGCAGGGTAACGTAATATCCTGTTCCCTTACCAAAGCTGAAACTCATGCCGACAAGATCGGCAAGGTTGGGGTCAATGTTCGTTGTTTCGGTATCAAAGGCAATTTCCTGCTTCGTAAGGAGCAACTGCACCAGGTCATTGATCTCCTCATCAGTCTGCACCAAATGGTAAGTATGAGGAACCTGGTCTATATTGGTGACGTTTGCCGGAAGGCTGTAAGTTTCTTCAGTTGCAGCGGGTAATGTTTCTGATGGTTCAATTGCCGCCTGCAGAGATGCTGCACCTTTTTTTTGTGGTATTGGATTGCCAAAGAGGTCCATAGCCACGGGTGCCGCAGGACCTGCCGGTGCCGGATCTCCCAACACCCTTTTACTTAGGGCTTTGAACTCCAATTCGTTAAACACTTCGGTAAGCGCTTCCGCATTCCTTTCCTTTACCCTGAAATCCTCGGCATGAAACGGAACGGGGACATTGGTAATAATGGTAGCTAGTTTTTTCGACATAATTGCCATATCACGGCCATTGCGCACCTTCTCACCGATAGCGCCTTTAATGTGTTCCGCATTGGCAAGTATGTTTTCGAGTGAGTCGTATTCGGCAAGTAGTTTGGTGGCACCTTTCTCACCAATTCCGGGTATGCCAGGAATATTATCAACCGCATCGCCCATCATGGCCAGCATATCTACAACCTGATCAACGCGCCTGATACCCCATTTGGCACAGACTTCTTTCTCGCCCATAATTTCAGGGTTGCTGCCCGAAACCGGTTTGTAGATAAATACATTATCACGAACTATCTGCCCATAGTCTTTGTCGGGAGTAACCATGTAAACGGTATATCCAAGATCTCTTGCTTCGAGCGCAAGAGAACCTATAATATCATCGGCTTCAAAGCCATCCAGTTCCAGGCAGGGCAGGTTAAAACCCTTAATAATACGCTTGATATCCGGAACAGCAGCGGATAGATCTTCAGGTGTTTCCTGCCTGTTGGCCTTATAGGCGGCAAAGTCGGTATGCCGCTCAGTTGGAGCAGACGTATCGAACACCACCGCAAGGTGAGTAGGTTTTTCTTTGTTGATGAGATCGAGCAATGTGGAAGTAAATCCAAATTGCGCGTTGGTATTTCTTCCTTTGCTGGTGATACGCGGGTTGCGGATCAATGCATAGTAAGCACGAAAGATGAGTGCAAAAGCATCCACTAAAAACAATTTCTTCTCAGGCATAATGCTAAGGTAAGGGAAAAAGCAAAAACAAATGATAGGGCTCTTTTATCATTAACCGAAACGGTTTGATTATTAATTGGTCAATGTGATTTTTCTTGAAAGCTTCTTGCTTTTAAATAATCTTTAAAAACATCCCTCACCCACGCCTTCAGTTCCAGGTCTGTGGCAAGACGGGCAAACTTATATTCCATAGGGTGGGTATTGATAAACAGGGCCAATGTATCGCCGGTAAGGCCGGTGAGTGAACCTACAAGCGCGGGTGTGTACCGGGTATCAATAAATTTTTGTTCCGCATCATTTTTAAAATTCTTTTTGAAACGTTTGCTGTTTTTGTAACTGCGCGACATTTTTTGAACGGCACTGCCGATGAGTCCACTAACGACAATACCATTGTCAAAACTGATAGAAGGCTTGACTGGCTTTTTATTAAGTTCTTTATTATAAAGGGTTGCCATTTCAATCGAATCACGCTGGTAAGGTGTAAGATTAGGAACCGTATACACTGGCAGCTTGTAGGTAATTGGCCACAATTCGGCAATTGTTTCATTTCCTGCGATAGCCTCAAGCAGAATTATATGGTAGCCAGATAAAGTAAAAGAAAGCGAATCACCCTGATTGGCTGTAATGAAAAATACTCCTTGTTTATTGGTAGTTGTTGATTGTAAAGAATTCAGATTGGTGACGATAACGGCATATAAAGGCAGTTTGGTTTCTCCGCTCATAACCGTACCTCGCACGGCCTGGGCTTGCGCATTAATGGAAAAGATTAAAACCAGTATGGTAAAGACAGCCCGCAAATCATTCGTTTATTAACAGGTAAAACTACTAAACATACCATGCCAATCCTGCAATTGGGATCTTTTTGGGAATAATTTAGGGATTGAGTTCCTTAGTCATTAACTTAAGAAGTCCGGAGGACTTAAATGTGAATAGCCGCCGGTGAAACCGGCGGAAAAACAAAAATACGGGTCAACCCGGAAAGGGTTGAATGTAGTATCGGAAATTACAAAATCGCTAAGTTAACTTTGGATCGAGTTCCTGAATCGGGAAGTGGTTATCAATCAATTATAAAGGCACCCTGTTCGCTTACATCATATATAGCAATACCAGCCCTGCTGCAGTCCCTGGTAAATTTTTCCTTCTGTTTCCTATGAAGCGAATTACCAATGATAACCATTGAGGGGGAGAAAATTTCCTTCAGCTCAGCCGGATCAATTCTTTTAGTGGTATTGATCACGAGGAAATCAACATGGAAATGACCGGTTGAAATATTGTTATCATTAAGCATTAATATAGTCTTGCCTTGAACGTTGGTGATCTCGTTTGGAGTGCTTTTTTCTTGTTTGAACGATTGCCAATAAGTATGCGCAGGCTTTATTGCATACATGATCTTACGGGTATTGGCAGTGTCGGTATGCAGAACACTAAATGTTTTTCCATTTACCAGCTCTGTATGGTTGACCTTGCCGGTATTATACACCACAAACCGTTGCTGGTGCAGATTAGTCCACTCGTCCTGGCAAAACAAAACCAGCAGCAGGCAACATGCCGGCAAACCTGTAAATAATGCAACTTTGTTTTTCTTCATGAAAAACAAAACAATACCCGCGATAGCTGTATAAACAACTATGAGTTCAATATTTGTGAGTACGAGGAAATGAAAGGAAGGCGGGTTCAGGCTTTGCATCCACACAACAATTTTATTAAAGAAAGCGCCAAACCATGCAGTACACAGGCCAATAAAAGAGGCAACAGGAGGTATGAAACTCAATATAATAATTGCTATTCCTGCTACCAATACTATGCTCATAAAAATATAAGCAAGAACATTAGCCACAAGGAACAATAACGGGAAAGTGTGGAAATAATAAATCACCAATGGCGCCACCAATATTTCTGCGGCAATGCTTGCCGCAATGGTTCCCCAGAGTAATCGTGTGATTTTATTTGACGGCGATAGCCACTTAAAGACCGGCGTGTAAAACAATATCAATGAGAGTACGGCTACAAATGATAACTGGAACCCTACAGAGAACAACCACATAGGCTGCGCGCACAGCAGCAGGAATGCAGTAGCAAATAACTGGTTGAGGCTGTTATTATTTTTCTGCAGCATTATTCCCAATGCCAGTAAGGAAAACATCATTGCCGCCCTGATAGCGGATGGTTGCGCTCCCGCCATCATCACGTAAAACCATACCAGGGGAAGCGCTATAGCATACTTTATCCATAAATGTTTCTTGTTCTTCATCCACCAGAGCAGGAAAGAAATGACAACGAAAAAGATGGCTACATTTCCGCCGGATATGGCTATGATGTGGATAATACCGGTATCGGCATATGACTGTCTGAGCTCTTCATCCAGATTCACCTCATCGCCCAGCAACATCGCCTCTATCAGGTTTTTTGTTTTCGGGTCAGGGATATATGTTTCCAGTTGGGTGGTACACCAGTTGTGAATTTTGTCAATATAAGGTGCGTTGTCCGGGTCGTTGGTGGCATAGAGCCGCAGCTCATTTACAGAGCATGATTGGCGGTAAAAAATATTGTTCCTTCTGCAAAAACCGGCATAATCGAATTCAAAAGGGTTGCCTGCATTCTTTATAGGCAGCCACTTCCCCGGCACTAGGATGCTGTCGCCTTTGTTCATCAGCATAGGGCCATCTTTATATAGGTAAAGGAATGCCTTGCCGTGAACAGGAGTAATTTTTCCATCGTCTATAGCGGCAATCACGGATACCGGCAACCTGTAGGAAGTCTCATTTTCTGTACGGAAATCAGTAACCCTTACGAGGTAAGAAAGCTGGCTGGTTACATTTTGACCAAACCAGATTTTATTATTTCGGATATCACTGAAGTAAGAAATTGAATAGCCACCGAAGAACAAAATGCAGCACAACAGCAGGAATGTTATAGCAGGAAAAAAGCCGGTGTTTTTCTTCAGCAACACAATTGTACCATACAGTAAAAAGGCTGCAATAATAACGAGCACAGAAACGGTATTACTAATTAAGCGGGTGCCATTGCGTTCATAAAGGATTATCCCTGCGGCAAAAGGCAACAGGATGCGAAAGAACGGTGCAGTCTCCCAGAAATATGCTTTGTTAAGCGGCCAGCGTTTCATTGGCTTCGGTTAAGCCGAAAGTACAAATGATTTGGAAAATAATGCAGGTCAGTATTACAAATTGGGCAGTCTCAATTGATTTAGCTTAGTATAAATATTTCCGTTTTCCTCATCCAGGACTGTAATAGAACTGAGCCAAAAGACATCTGTTCTCATAATGCAGTCTCTTAGTTTTTCGTTAAAAGAATCGGTAAAATGATCGCCACAAAAATGCTCCTCAAACAAGGTCTTATCATTTCGTTTCATACACCCCACGAATGACAACACTTTGAAATGGATTTGAGTACCTGCGCCATAGCCATTATCATCTACTATTACACGCGATACAGGGTATGCCATTCCCCTTCTGCATGGAAGAGGCCTTTCTGGTTCAAGCCTGATACTTAAATCAGGGATATCCCTTAAAACAGTAAAGAGAATAGAATCTATCAATTTCTTGTGGGCAAATACATAAACTGTAACCCTATTGGGATGTCCTAAGACCTTGGCATGAAACCAACTAAGGAGATTAACATCCCTTATTATGTCTAAACTATCTGCGTGAAGTTCCAATTGACCATCAGGAAACCTATTGGTTTCTACATGCAAAGAATAATAGCACGATGAATATAGAGTGTCTGTAAGATAGGCCTTATGATATTCAGTGGCTGACACATACCTGCCACCTTTGAGCATCTTACATTGCCCGTAAGCAGATACCGAACAGAAAGCCAGCAAAACTAAAAAAAACCACTTCATTATATGAAAACAATAATCTTCAATAATTATTGCGTTAGCCGGAGTACACTTTTCACTTTTCACTTTTCACTTTCCCCTGCACCGCTTCTCTCGCCGCCTGCGCCATATCCCTGATAAGCAATGGGTCGCGCTCAATTGCATTGCCTACAACTATCAGGTTAGCCCCGGCCTTACAATTTTCGTAAACCTTTTCAGGTGTCAGAATGCCGCCGCCAACCACTAAAGGAATTTCAATATGGCTGCTCACCCTGGTGATCATTTCTGCTGAAATAGGTCTGCGCGCGCCGCTGCCGGCATCCATGTATATGATGTGTTTGCCCTGCAGCTCTCCCGCCCATGCGGTGGAAAGGGCAATGTCGGGTTTGTCGGCAGGTATGGGCATACTGTGGCTGATATAGGAAACGGTTGTTTGAACACCGCCGTCAATCAATAGGTAGCCCGTTGAGATAACTTCAAGCCCGCTGGCCTTTACTGCCGGTGCGGATATTACATGCTGGCCAATGAGTAATTCAGGGTTGCGGCCGGAAATAAGGGATAAATATAAAAGCGCATCGGCATAGGGCGTTACCTGTGCCGGGCTGCCGGGGAAAAGTATTACCGGTATGTCACTTTCTGATTTAAATCGCTGTATGCATAGTTCCATCTGGTGGGCCATCAGCAGGCTGCCACCCATCAGCAGGTAATCTACTTTGGCATCATTGCAAAGCCTTCCCAGGTATTGCATATCGGCAGGGGCTATCTTATCGGGGTCTGCAAGCACGGCAAAACCGCTTTTGTTTTGCGTTTTAAGAGAAAGGAGTTGCGAATATATTTTTCCGGTAGCCATGGTTCTTAGGCTCAAAAGTAATTAAAATCCGAGGCTATGAAGTAGATAATTCCATTTTTCCGTGTAATTATCTGGCGGCTTTAAAAAAAGAATAGGTGATTATTTTACTTAATCATTAAGTATAAAGAGCAATTCATCAAAAAGAAAGCAACAAGAATTGATTTCTAAAATGGTCTTATAGATTTAAAAAATACTGCGGAAACTTTTTTTATCAAAAACGTTTCCATAGTTTTGCGCCCTGAAAAGAAATGTGGGATAAAGAACATGGAACCATTAACAAAAATACTCAGTGCATCCGCAGAATTGTTTAGCCAGTATGGCTTTAAGACAATTACTATGGACGATATAGCGCGCAGGGCGGGTATTTCGAAAAAAACATTGTACCAGCATTTTGCAAATAAGCAGGAGGTGGTGAAGGAATCGGTTATCTGGTACAAAAACAGTATGAGCGCCAATTGCTCAGGCATTCTCAATGAAGCTGAAAATGCCATAGAAGCCATGGTAAAAATGCTGGCCTTTTTTGATGAGATGCATAAACGCCTTAATCCTATGGCTATGTTCGAAATGCAGCGGTTCTTTCCGGAGGCTTATAAAACGTTCCGGGACATGTTAGTAGACAGGGACGTGGTAATGATAAAGGAGAATATCTTACAAGGTATAGAGGAGGGTTTTTACCGCGAGGATATTAATGCCGACTTAATGGCGCGGTACAGGCTGGAGACCTCTATGCTGATACTGCAACCCAACCTGCTGGTTAGCGACCGCAACAGCCTTATGACTGTGGCTATGGAAATAGGGGAGCATTTCCTTTATGGCATCATGACGGCCAAAGGAGAAAAACTGTACAGGAAATACAAAGAAAAATATTTAAAGCAACAACCGAAATTATGAGAAGGATTTTACTTAGCATAGTCAGTGCAATTCTGTTTGTATCCGTAGGAGGGGCACAGGAGGTAAAGCAAATGAGCCTCAAAGAATGTACCGAATATGCGCTTAAGCATAATTATACCGTAAAGAATGCGCAAATAGATGTATTGATTCAGAAGGCGCAAAACAATGAATTGCTTTCGGCCTCCTATCCACACATAAATGGGAAAGCAGATTTTACTGACTTTTATGTGCCTACAAGTTCATTTGTTGACCAAAAAGCATTCAATCCTGCTGCTGATCATAAAATAATACCGATTTCATTTACTGTTCCTTATAGTTCATCGGCCGGTGTTACTGCATCCCAGCTATTGTTTGACGGTGCTGTTTTTATAGCATTAAAGGCAAGGAATTCGGTTATGGAGATGGCGAGAAATAACGAGGCCGTAACGGAAGAAACCGTAAGATACAATGTTTATAAAGCGTACAATTCGCTCGTTATTGCATATCGTCAATATGACATTATCAAAAATTCACTCGGTTATGCAAGAAGCCTGGAACATGATCTCGAAATCACAAGGTTAAACGGATTTGCTGAAAAGATTGATGTTGAAAGAACAAGCGTGCAGGTAAATAATCTTGCTACGGATAGTATCCGAATCGGCAACATGCTGAAGGTATCAGAACAGGTACTGAAATACCAGATAGGAATGGATATGAATACGCAAATTGTTCTTAATGATACCGGCACAGCGCAAAGGCGGGAGGCAGCATTAAGCCTGTTGGCCGAAGAAAAAAATTACGAACGCGTACCTGAATATGTTTTACTGAATACCACTATGAAACTCAACGAATATAATTTGAGAAGGTACAAACTGTCTGCTCTGCCTACATTCAATACCTATTGGGCCTACGGCGTAAACTATGGAACGGATGACTTCTGGCGTCTTTATGCAAACCGGCATGATTGGATGCCAAATTCTACTATAGGCATTCAAATGAATTTACCGATCTATAACGGATCGCTGCGTGCCAACCAGGTACATGAGGCAAAACTCAACATTGAAAAGAACAAAAACAATATTGATTTCATGAAGCAGACGATAGATTTCCAGGTAGAAATGTACCGAACCACTTTAAAGAACACAATACTCCAGGTGCAGAGCCAGCGCAGGAATATGGAACTTGCCGCAGATGTGCTGGACCTTGCACAGAGAAAATATAAAGCCGGTGTAGGAAGCAACCTGGAAGTAACCCAGGCGCAGACAGATCAGCTAAGGGCGCAAACAGGATACTTCAGCGCTTTGCTTGATCTTATCAATGCAGAAGCCGATCTGAAAAAAGCCCTTGGACTCCTTAAATAATTTTTTTGATTTTGACTTTAAAAAATAAAACACACCATAAATGAGACCGTTAATATTTTTATTAATACCGGCGATGATCTTCGCATCATGCGGCGGAGGTAAAAAAAAGGATAGTGCTGCAATACTGGACAGCCTGAAAAAATCGCGTGCGGAAATAGACGTAGCCATCAAAAAACTGGAAGCGGGCAAAACAGATTCCTCAAAAATCAAGGTAACGTCTGTCGCTGTTGCAGAGATACAGCCAACGGATTTTAATGCCTATGTAGAAGTGCAGTCGCAGATTGCAGGTGATGAAAATGTATTGGCAGGTCCGCTTGCACCCGGAACAGTAAAGAGTATAACTGTGCATACAGGGCAAAGAGTAAGCAAAGGGCAGGTATTAGCTGTACTCGACGCCTCTACTATCGAGCAGCAGATTGAGGGGATGGGTCCACAACTAAGCCTATTGAAGTCAATCTATGAAAAGCAACAAAACCTGTGGTCGCAGAATATTGGCACCGAGGTTCAGTTAATGACGGCAAAGACGAATTATGAAGCGGCTCAAAAACAAGTGACAACGCTTAAATCTCAGCGTGATATGTTTCGTATTGTGTCACCGATTAGCGGGATAGTAGATGCGGTAAATCTTAAAGTAGGAGAAATTGCAGCTCCTGGCTTGAATGGAATCCGCGTTGTTAGTTCTGATAAACTCAAGGCAGAAGCAAGCCTGGGCGAGAATTACCTGGGCAAAGTAAAGCAGGGTGACCGGGTACTTCTTATCCTATCGGATATGGGGGATACTATTAAAACAACACTAAGCTATGTATCCCAGGCGGTTGATCCGGTATCCCGCGCATTCATAGTGCAGGTACACCTTGCCAGCAATTCGAGGCTACACCCCAATATGGCCTGCATCATGAAAATAGCCAACTATGAAAATGCCAGTGCGCTGATCGTACCCGTATCCGTGATACAAAAGACCTCAGAAGGGGAAATGCTATACATAGCTGATGGCAACAAAGCAAAATCCGTGTTTGTAAAAACAGGGCGGAATTCAAATGGAATGGTAGAGATCCTTTCAGGGCTGAAGCAGGGTGATAAGGTGATCACGAAAGGATTTGAAGAAATGGATAACGGGCAACAGATAATTATTCAGTAAGCAATTAGATGTGCAAAGAATAGGAATAATAGCCACGACTTTTAGGTCGTGGTAAGAATAAAAAAATAATCAGGCTTTAGCCGAAATTAAGGAACATGGATAATGAAATTTAAGAGAGATCTGTTTCGGCTAAATCCAACGACGGAAATTATTATTCCATAACCTATGCGAAGGCTTCCCTTTGGGAAAGGTCGTGGCTTCTGAAAAGATATTTATAAAACCTGGGATTCTCAAATGCAATAACAACTACTATAACAACATTCAAATGAAAGACAAATTCAAAGAGTTTATTCTGTCGAGTTGGGCGATCAACAACCGTACAGCTGTTTATATACTTACGGTCCTCGTAACACTTGCCGGACTGATGACCTACAACGGCCTGCCCAAAGAGAAATTCCCGGAGATAAAAATCCCGCAGATAATCGTGCAAACCGTTTTTCCCGGCACATCGCCGGAGAATATGGAAAACCTTGTTACCAAGCCAATTGAAAAGCAGGTTAAAAACCTTACCGGCGTTAAGAAAGTTACAAGCAATTCGTTCCAGGATTATTCAGTAGTGATTGTGGAATTTAATCCTGATGTACAGGTTGATAAGGCTAAACAGGATGTAAAAGACGGCGTGGATAAAGCGAAGCAGGATCTTCCCAAAAACCTTCCTTACCAACCTGAAGTAAAAGACATTGATCTTTCGGAATTCCCTATTTTGTCAGTAAATATTTCCGGCAGCTATGATCTTAACCGCCTGAAAAAATATGCCGACAAGGTAAAGGATAATATCGAGGTGATGAAGGAGATAAAGCGGGTGGACATTGTTGGTGCCCTGGACAGGGAAATACAAATAAATGTGGACCTCTATAAAATGCAGGCTGCCGCCCTCACTTTCGGCGATATACAGAATATTATTTCCTCAGAGAATATTTCTGCTTCAGCCGGTGAGATTTCCATGAATAACCAAAAGCGGGTATTAAGCATAAGAAACGAGTATAAAAATGCGGAGCAGATAGGCAATACAATTATCAGGAACCAACAGGGAAAAGCCGTTTACCTGAAAGATATTGCAGACGTACAAGACAACTTTGCGGAACAAAAAAGCTATGCAAGGCTGGATGGAAAAAATGTGATTACGCTGAATGTTATCAAGGCGAAAGGGAAAAACCTGATAGACGCTTCAGACAATGTAACCAACCTCATCACAAAAATGAAGAAGGAAGACCTGCCTGCCGACCTTAAAATAGTAGTTACCGGCGACCAGTCGCAAAATACAAGGGATACTTTGCACGATCTCATAAATACAATAATCATTGGCTTTATTCTCGTCACGATTATACTCATGTTCTTCATGGGCGTCACCAATGCGCTGTTCGTGGCTATGTCAGTGCCATTGTCGTGTGCTATCGCTTTCCTGGTAATGCCTGCTATGGGTTTTTCACTCAATATGATTGTGCTTTTTTCCTTCCTGCTGGCGCTGGGCATAGTGGTGGATGATGCGATAGTAGTAATAGAGAATACGCACCGGATATTTGATAATGGCAAAATACCCATAGTCACTGCGGCAAAGATGGCGACTGGAGAGGTGTTTCTGCCTGTGCTCACAGGCACGGCCACAACGCTGATGCCGTTTGTGCCGTTAGCTTTCTGGAACAGTATCATAGGCAAATTCATGTTCTTCCTTCCTGTTACGCTGATTATTACATTAACAGCATCATTACTTGTGGCTTATATCATTAACCCCGTCTTTGCAGTAAGCTTTATGAAGCCAGATACAGATAGGGATAATGTAAAACGCAGTTTCACTAAACGCGATAAGGTTTTGCTGATCATTTTCGGAGCAATTGCATTACTATTCTATATCGGCAAAATGTGGGCTACAGCAAATTTTGTGCTGTTTATTTACGTATTTATCCTGCTGGAGAAATATATAATCTCGAAATGGATACGCGGATTTCAAACCAAAGGATGGCCTGCTTTTAAAGAATGGTACACCAGGTGGCTGAAACGTGCTTTGAAAAGGCCGGGTCTTGTAATCATCGCTACCATAGTATTGCTGCCTGTATCAATTGAAGGCTATAAATTGCGCCACCCGCCTTTTGCTTTCTTCCCTTCACCCGACCCCAACTTTGCTTATGTCTATCTGAACCTCCCGGTTGGTACTGACCAGGCATATACCAATGGTGTAATGAAAGACCTCGAAGTCAGGGTAAATAAAGTATTGGATATTGACCCTGAGAAGGGCAAAACAAATCCCTTGGTAACATCCGTTATCTCTAATGTAACCGTTAATGCTGTGGACCCCCGTAGCGGTGAGATAGGGGATTTTCCTAACAAGGGCAGGGTAACTGTTGCTTTTGTGGGTTATGCCGAGCGCCACGGTATTTCCACATGGGATTACCTGAATAAATTAAGAGCGGTAGTTAAAAATATTCCCGGCGCCGAAGTTACGGTTGATAAAGAAGCAGGCGGCCCGCCGCAACAGAAACCGATATCTATAGAGATAACAGGGGATAACCTTGATTCATTAATAAGTACATCGGAGCGGTTGAAAAAGTATCTTGAAGATAAACAAATTGCCGGTATTGAAAAACTGCGCAGCGATTTCCAGGCTAATAAACCTGAAATAACCTTTGATCTCGACCGCGAACGTATGGATCATGAAGGTATTACCACTTCTACTGTAGCTTACAATCTGCGTACTGCTATCTTTGGCAGCGAGGTATCGCGCTTCCGCGATGTCAACGATGATTACCCGATTAACCTGAGGCTGATAACAGAGCAGCGGAAAGATGTAGATGCGCTCCGTAATATGCCCATACTCTACCGCGATATGGGCATGGGTGGCCAGATACGTCAGGTACCCGTCAGTGCATTCGCTAATATTCGCTATACAACGACCTATGGTGGTATTAAGCGTAAGGATCAAAAACGTATCATTATTATATCGTCTAATTTATCCACAGATTTTAAGGATAAAGGAAATGATGTGGTGAAAGCCGTACAAGCCGAAATAGACCAGGTTCACGCTCCTGCAGGTGTAACAATAAAAATGGGAGGCGAGCAGGAAGACCAGAAAGATGCTATGGCTTTCCTCGGAAGAGCCATGTTGATCTCAGTAGGATTGATATTTATGATACTTGTATTGCAGTTCAACTCATTTAGCAGAACCCTGATCATAATGAGCGAAGTCTTGTTCAGTATTATTGGTGTATTTCTTGGTTATGCAATATTCGCCAATACTTTCACTATAGTAATGAGCGGTATTGGTATAGTGGCACTGGCGGGTATTGTCGTCAGGAATGGAATACTGCTGGTAGAATTCATGGACCTCATGCTCAAGGAAGGCATGATGCCATATGATGCCATCATAGAATCAGGCCGTACCCGTATGACGCCGGTATTGCTTACCGCTACTGCTGCTATCCTGGGGCTTATACCGCTTGCGGTGGGTATGAATGTGGACTTTTATTCGTTGCTAAGTACGGGTAATCCGCATATATACTTTGGCGGAGACAACACCGCCTTCTGGGCGCCGCTGGCATGGACAATGATCTACGGTCTTGGTTTCGCTACCTTCCTTACACTCATTGTGGTACCGGTAATGTGCATGCTGAGTTTCAAGTTCAAGGCTTGGGTAAAGAGGATAACTGGTGGAGCGAGCTTGTAATAAACAGGTTTTATTACTGGAATAAATTTATCCGATGGTCAAAATCTGGCTATAGGATAAATTTATTTTTTGCCTTTTAATTCAAACAGGTATCAGGTAACCTGGAAGAACTACCTGCAATTTATCCTGTGTTAACGGTTTTTCGATGTAGCCTGCTACAATAGGGTCATGAGCGGCTTTTTGTTTATCCTCCGGTGTAACAGATGAAGAAAGCAGAAATATCCGGAGATGTTTTTTTACCTCCTCCCTGGAATCTGCCAGTTGCTCCAGAATGTCCCAGCCATTTAATGCAGGCATATTAATATCAAGAAACAGGATGACATTGTTTGACACAGGATTATCGTAATTCGCGTCTATATATGCTAATCCTTTTTGAGGGTTTGTGAAAATGACAATCTTTGCCTGCGATAACTCACTTTGTATGATCTTTTGGCAAATAATATTATTGATAAAATCATCATCAATTATTATAAAATCCGTCTCCTTATATTTTTCCATAAATTTAATCCCGGTGTGTTTTACGTGTTAATTTCAAATTCAATAGTGAACTCAGTTCCTTTATTAACTTCGCTCGCAATAGTTATTGTGCCTCCAAGTGTTTCTACCTGGGTTTTTACCATAAATAGCCCCATACCCTTGCCTTCTACATGATCGTGAAAGCGCTTGTAAAGTCCAAACACTTCTTTACCCTTCCTTTTCATATTTATGCCAAGACCATTATCTTTAAAAGTAAGTTGAATTTTATTTTTCAATATAGCGCTGGTAATTTCTATTACCGGTGCAATGTCATTTTGACGGTATTTAATACTGTTGGAGATCAGGTTATAGAAAATACTATGAAGATAACTTTTGATGGTTAGAATTTCATCAGTGGCCGAAAAGTCAGAAATAATACTTACATGGTCTTCTTTGATAATGCTCCCTATTCCCGATTTAATTTCGTCCAGAAGATGTGAAAATTGTACTCGCTGCTTTTTTTCGCTTACCTCATGTTTCAGCTCCAGTATATAGTTGATATCCCTGATCACAGTATCCAGGTTTTTGGCGGCCTTCGATATGTGGCCTATCACCTTATTCTCTTCATCTTTATCCAATCCTATCGTTTCTATTACATTTGTTAATCCCAGTATATTTGCAACAGGGGCCCTTAGGTTGTGTGATACAATGTAAGAGAACTGTTCGAGGTTATTATTGCGTTGCACAATATCAGCCACCATTTTTGTACGTTCTGTTTCCGCCTGCTTTTGTTCAGTAATATCCAGAATTATGCCTAAGACAGCTCTTTCATGAGTACCGGCAACCGTAAACGGGACCTTTACAATATGGAACAGATGTTTGTTGCCATTATGGTCAGTAAAATTAACTTCAGGTATTATTTTACTCTTACCCGTTACAATCACATCGCAGTCTTCCTGCTGGTATTGATCGGTATCATTATTTGCCGGGATAGTTCCATTTGCCGACTTATTAATAAGTTCATTTGGAGTATATCCATACAACGCGGCGAAACTTTTGTTTACAAAAACAAATTTTCCTTTATAGTCTTTTGCGAAAATTGATTGCGGGATCAGGTCCATTATCTGGCGTAAATTCGATTCGGATTGCGCCAGGGAATTTTCAACTTCTTTTATTTCGGTAATGTCATGTGCCACACAATTTATCCCTGTTGGGTGGCCGTCAGAATTAAACTTATAGCGTGCCTGGAAATCAATATGCCTGATTGTTCTGTCTTTCCTCACTATACGGTGTTGAAATGAAAAACTGCTCAAAGTATCCCGGCCCTCTTTTATGAGCTTCACAGCATGTTCCCGGTCTTCCGGGTGAATGTATGATTCCCATGATTCATTTGACTGCTGTTCATTGCAGGGGTCAAATCCATAAATCCTGCAAGCCTCTTCCGACCATTCAGCATTGCCCGATATAAAATCAAGTTCCCAATTACCAAAGTGGGAAATTGATTGCGCTTGTTTTAAACTGAGTTCACTGTGTATTACCTTCGCCTCCATTTCCTCTCTATGCTTTTCTTTTTCAAACACATCCAGAGCAAATGAAATATCGCCGGAGGCTTCATCCAGCAAATCTATCTCTTGCGAATTAAAAAAATTCCTTTCTGATGAAACGATTGTAAAGATAGATGCCACAATACCTGATTTTCTGATTGGTAACACCATACAGGATTGCCAGTTACGCTCAGACGCTAATAATTTCCATTTGAACATTGCCGGGTCATGCTCAATGTCATTACAGACAAAACACTTGCCAGTTTGTATAGCAATTCCTACTGCATCAGCAGGCCTATAACTTGTTTTTGTAAGCCGGATGATATCCGCATGTTCCATGCCGCATGCTTCATTTAGTATTAACCTTTTATTGGTTGTGTCAATTGTGCAAAACCATGCTACCTTGAATTTTCCATAGTCAACGGCTATACGGCATGTCTCTTTAAAAATTATTTGTTCATTTTTAGAATGTACAATGGTTTGGTTTATCTGGCTTAGGAATGCATACAGGCGGTTAGCGTTGATCAGTTCGGCTGCTCTTTTTTCTTTTTCTTCATTTTGGTAAGCAAGTTCTTTATTGGCGTTGATCAGTTCTGCTGCCCTTTTTTCTTTCTCATCGTTTTGAAATACAAGTTCTTTATTGGCAATGATCAATTCTGCTGCTCTTTTTTCTTTCTCATCGTTTTGGAAAACGAGTTCTTTGTTAGCAATGATCAGTTCCGCTGCCCGATTCTCTTTTTCTTCGTTTTGAAATACCAATTCTTTATTGGCAATGATCAGTTCTGCTGCCCTTTTTTCTTTCTCATCGTTTTGAAATACAAGTTCTTTATTGGCAATAATTAATTCTGCTGCTCTTTTTTCTTTTTCGTCATTTTGAAAAGCAAGTTCTTTATTGGCAATAATCAATTCTGCTGCTCTTTTTTCTTTCTCCTTATTTTGAT
>CAIMDZ010000161.1 GCA_903839875.1 uncultured Bacteroidota bacterium | reverse complement strand
GAGGAGGGTTTGCACCCACAACAAATATTTCAGCACATTGGATGAATTGCTTTGTGTCATAAAGAAACAAATGGAAATTTGGAAAAAGCCTAACGATGAACTAAGAAAATTATGCTGCATTATTTAAGACGCTGTGTATAAAAGAACTTCCTCTTTTCTTTTACGGACAATCTTATGGGTTCTCTTTGATAGAATGCCTGGCAATCCTGCCATTTTACGCAGTTGCAGGAATGACTACGCTCTCTGTAATATTGGCCATGTTGTTGTTATGGACGTTGGGAATTGTTTTTATGTTTAAAGTTTTTCTACAGATCAATAATGGTAAAACAGGATTACCCTTTGTGCTTATTTTAATTTTCATTTTTTGCCCTGCCTGGGCCGAATGGGCGATGAAGGCGCGCGGAGGTTATATCACCTCATTTGTTCTATCGGCTGTTTTTCTAAACCTGCTTTTTTACGAAAGCACGAAATACACTCCGCTGCGATACCTTTTTATGGGATTGCTTTCGATACTAATTTATGAAAGCCAGCCACTTTGGCTGCCCGGGCTTGCCCCTTTCTTATTTTATGCGCTGTATAAAAGCGGGTCGCTTAACAGGGCTATTAACAATGTACTTGCCTTTATTACTGCATGCTCATTAGTAGTTCCATTTTATATTTACAAAAACGGACTCCCGCATTATTACAATCCGGAATACAGCTTTGGGATGAAGCAGATCATCAGCAACTTTAAGGTCATACCTGCTGCGCTATATTCGTCTTTGCACGGGCATTACTTTACCACACAAATGTTCGCTCCCGATTTTTTTTCCTCACTGATAGCTTATACATTCCTATTCATTATTTTGGGTTTGTTACCGGTAGCAATATATAACGTTGCGACACGTAAGCAAGGCTCTATGCTGTTCAATTTATCTGTTCTGTCAATTGCATTAACGATCATCTGCGTACTACCTTTTAAAGAGGTTCAGCATCGCTATCTGTTACCGGTAATTGGTTATGTTTTGCTTGCTATTTTAATTTTCACCAAAACATCGCCGGCTGGCCAGCGATTCTTTCGAATCGCGGGTCCTGTATTGATCACTGCGGGAATAATTTCCCTGATTTTATTCAAGGACTTCCGGTATTCCACTATGCAGAAAGGCAAATTCGGACAATTGATCGGGCACCTGCTATCGAAGGACGTTCATTATGTTTATTGCGCAGATTATATGCTTACTTACCAGCTACTATTTTATTCCAAAGAACATATCATTGCCCGTGACAGGACTTTGCCGGGACGCTACCCCGCCTATTCAAATGCAGTGGATAGCGCATATAAGAATGGATTGAAGACAGCCTTTATCTTTAATGAACTACAGTTTACCAACATGGACTTACATGAACGAACACAATTCAACGGATACCTGATCATGTTCGATCCACCCAGGAATAAAATGGAAAGAATTTTCCAGTTTAATAAATAGATCTGATTTAATTTTTCGTAAATAATTCAATTTATATTGTAGTCGGGGTAAATTTGTGCATTCAGTATTACGGGTTTTGCAAGCTTAAAATCGTTATAAGGGCGCTATCAAATGACAATAAATAGCGTCTTTGCGTGAAACTCTTTTTACACAAATCTATTCCGCGTGAAGTATAAAACAGAAAATACAAGTTATGCAATTCAGCAACGAAATAAATCTTGCACTTACCATTATCAGCGGCCTTTGCTGGACGCTGGTGTACCTGCTGATCATTTACCGTTCTATAAAAGACAAAACCTATGGTATGCCTTTCTGGGCATTGGCATTCAATATAAGCTGGGAGTTTATTTTTTCGGTTGTATTTGCTTCTACCCCTCGCCCCTCTCCAGAGGGGAAAAGCCTGGCTGCGTGCTTCGTGGGTTTTGCTTGCGCAATAAGGGGCCGTTCGACGGGCTCACCATGACCCTTCGTAGTTCGACAAGCTCACTATCGCTCAGGGCAGGCTCAATAAAGCCCTGAACGTACAAGGGAGTGACACAACGGACGTTGAAAGTAGCCCCTTCGGCCAAGCTCAGGATTGAAAACGATAAGTACCTTAAATTTAATTTCTCTTTACCACTGATACCTCTAAACTTACAACCCCTGGAACTGCCTTAAAAAACGGACATCATTCTGGGAATACAACCGCAGGTCATTGACCTGGAATTTTATTTGCGTGATGCGCTCAACACCCATGCCAAATGCAAAGCCTGTATACACTTCGGGATCAATACCGAAGTTAGTGAGCATATTGGGATGGACCATGCCGCAGCCAAGTATCTCCACCCAGCCGGTATGCTTGCACAGGTTACAACCCGACCCGCCACAAACGGTACAGGAAATATCCATTTCGGCGCTTGGCTCAGTGAAGGGGAAGTAGGAGGGACGGAAACGTACTTTCGTATCCTCACCAAACATTTCGGTTACAAAATAATAAAGCGTCTGCTTCAGATCGGCGAATGAAACATCTTTGTCAACATATAATCCTTCGCACTGGTGAAAGAAACAATGGGCGCGTGCGGAGATTGTTTCATTGCGATAAACCCTGCCGGGGCAGATAACCCTTACCGGCAAAGGCTGCGTTTCCAATATCCTTGCCTGGACTGATGAGGTATGTGTACGCAATACCCAGTCAGGGTTTTGCGCAACATAGAATGTATCCTGCATATCGCGGGCAGGATGATGTTCAGGCATATTGAGCGAAGTAAAATTATGCCAGTCATCTTCAATCTCCGGGCCTGTAGCCACACTGAAACCAATTTTTTCGAAAATGGAAATAATCCGGTTCTCAATAATTCTCAGGGGATGCCGGGTGCCTATGGGTAATGGTGTCCCTGGCAAGGTAAGATCCATTTCCGGCGTTTTGACTGCAGTTGCCTGTTGTAAATTTATATTGGACTCGTACTTCTCCTCAGCCAATTGCTTAAATGCATTCAGCATCTGCCCTGCCTCTTTACGCTGATCCGGAGGAACATTTTTTATTTCAGCAGACAGTTGTTTTACAATTCCCTTTGTGCCGAGGAACCTGATCCGGTAATTTTCCAGATCAGCTGCCCCTGAAGGGATGAATGACTTTATCTCCTGCTCATGTATGTGTATTTGTTCCTGTAAAGATGCCATAACATGGCAAAGATATTGGGTTAAATCAAAAGTAAAAACCGGGATTCTGCAATGGAGGGTGAAAAAGTACAGATTCGGGATACTATTTTTGAAAGCACCTGACACATTAGCACATAATAAATACCTGCAATGCCTAACATTCTATGATAAAAGTACGTCTATTATCTATACCTGCCCAAAATCCATACTTTCTATTTAAATTAATTAAATATTAGTACGTGCCCGGCTTTTTTATTTCAAAAAAGTGACTTTATTAATAAAAATTATTAACTTTATTTTTGGTATTAATATATTTACTCTTTATAAATTACTTTTTATGAAACTATTTACCCGTAGTGTTCTTTTAAGTTTCTTTATTTTCTTTAGTTCATTATCAGTTTTTGCCCTCACTGCTAATTTCACTGCCGATTATACAGCGGGATGCGCACCCCTGGTTGTGCATTTCACAAATACTACTTCACCATCATCAGGTACGACCTATTCATGGAACCTTGGAAATGGTACTACCTCACCACTTACTGATGTATCCGGCAGCTATCTTACACCAGGCACTTATACAGTAACGCTTACCGCAACCAATGGCGGAGTCACCAGTGTTCATACAATGACAATAACGGTATTCCCTTCACCAACAGTAAGTTTTTATGCAAATGACACATCTATTTGCCCTGGTTCATCTGTAACGTTTACCAGTACTTCAGCATCCGGAGTACCCGGACCGATGACCTGTACATGGAATTTCGGAGATGGTATTTCCGGTACGGGCTCACCTGTTACACATACCTATGCCAGCCCAGGTTACTATAATGTTACATTGTCAGTTACAAACGCTGACGGATGCGTCAGTTCACTTACCAGGGTCGGCTATATTTATGTCTTTACACCTGCCTCGCCTAATTTCAGCGCGTCGGGTAATTATTTTTGTAAACCAACAGGCCATGTGGTGTTCAGCAATTTAACCACGGGTACTGCGCCATTCACCTACCTCTGGAGATTTGGAGACGGGAGCGCACCATCATCGGCTACAGCCCCTGCACACGATTATACCACGTCCGGCACCTATACCGTAACGCTGATAGTTACAGATGGTCATGGCTGCACCGACAGCCTGGTGATGCCTGCCTATATTACTGTAGGTAATCTTCATGCTGCATTTACATTTCCATCCACTGCCTGTGTAAATTCCTGGGTAAGTTTTTTCAATACAAGTACCCCTCATATTTCCAGCAGCTGGGTTTTTGGGGATGGCCATAGTGCAACAACTGACACAGGTTATAATCTTTATACCGTTCCCGGAGTCTATACGGTAAGGCTGATTGTGTTTGATGGTTATTGCTACGACACTGTTACGCATAATATCACCATATTGGCGGGCCCCGCTACAAGTTTTACCATTTCTCCCACGAATGCCTGCCCGCCACCTGTTGGCATAACATTTACCGGAACAGCCCCTGGCGGGAGTACGGTCAGCTGGTTATACGGTGATGGGATGAGCGGTACCGGGACGACCACTACCCATACCTATGCCCGCCGCGGTGTTGACACCATAAGAATGATCTGTTTTGATCCGGCCACCGGCTGCAGGGATACCATAAAGAGAATAGACACGCTCTATGACATGATCTTTAGTATTATTGATAGCCCGGACCACGACCACGGCTGTAAACCGCTCACTGTGGGTTTTACAACAACGGCAATGACCGCCGAACCGGATACATTACTTCCACTCCACCCATACCCCTGGCCCATAACATCATGGACATGGAATTACGGTGATGGGTCTCCCACAGGTTCAGGTCCTTCAACAACACATACCTACACGGCAGTAGGCACTTATATTGCAGTTGTTACCTGCATTACAGGCAACGGTTGTATAATAATGGATTCTGTCACTATCCTGGTTGGCGCTCCACCAATAATTACGTTCACTGTTACACCCACACATCAATGCTTCCGCGACAATAATATCGGTTTTGTTTGTACCATTATTTCCGGCCCAGTTGACGAGTATGAATGGATATTTGGTGATGGCACCGGCCTGACAACCGGATCAAGTACTACATACCATCATTTTACCCGCCCCGGGGTTTTCGGCGCTACCGTAACGCCTTACTATCATGGTTGCCCCGGCGCGCCGTTCGGGCTAAGCAATATTATTACCATTGACTCGCCGATGGCCATTATCAGCTCCCAGGTGCTGTGTTCACCCGCCAGGAGGGTTGTTTTCGGAGATAGTTCATTGGGTGATGATACGCATGTCTGGATATTTGGCGATGGCACTACTTCTACATTAGACAACCCGATACATGATTATCCGGCGCCAACTCTTTATACTATTGTACTTGCTACTTACAATATACACAGCGGATGCAGGGATACCTGTGTAAAGGGAATTGACCTGCGACGGCCGGTGGTTACCATATTCACGCCTGATACCACCATCTGCAGGGATAGTATTGTGGTCTTGACTTCGACGGTCACATTAGGAACCGCCTCTTCATACATGTGGCATAGTCATGGATGGTCGCATGACAGTTCTTCGTCGGTGTATATTGACACATTCCATTACCCCGGGATATACGACATAGAATTAATTATCGGAGACCAGAATGGTTGTTTTGACACCACAATAAGGCCACATTATATACTGGTAGCCAAACCTGTGGGTAACTTCACAGTTGCACCACCAACAGGGTGCTGGCCGCTTACAACTACATTTACTGATGCCAGCACGGATGTTCCGGGCACTTTCTTCACTAATTTTTCATGGACGTTCGGGGATGGAGGAACTGCTTATGTAAGCACACCGTCCGTCAGTCATACGTTTACCGCAGCGGGAACGTTTACTACCACAGAGATTGTTATTGACAATATAGGTTGCAGAGATACTGTTACGAAAACACTGGTAACTGTATGGAGGCCGCATGCGGTATTTTCGGCATCCAACCTCTATCCTTGTCCCATCGTTGACAGTACCCATTTTTTAAACGCTTCTGTTGCGATCACTGGTTCATTCTGGATGTTTGGAGATGGGACAACATCTACGCTGAATTCTCCCTGGCATACCTATATGTTACCGGGTGCATATACTGTTAAATTAGTTGTTACGGATATTCATGGCTGCACGGACACCGCTGTATACGTAAACTATATTAGCGTTACCAAGCCTCATGCATCCTTCTATATGGATGATTCGGTATCCATTTGTCCGCCATTGATGGTTCATTTTTTCAACACCAGTACAGGTGGCAGTTACTTTAACTGGAACCTGGGCGACGGAAGTTCATCCGTTGTGTTTTCCCCAAGCGACCTGTATATCGCTACCGGTTTTGACACTGTCCGTCTTATAGTTACCAATGCCTATGGATGCAGGGATACTGTTTACGGCCATGTGAATTTATTCGGTTATGCAGGTGCCTTCCAGTACACACCTGACTCGGGATGTGCGCCATTGCATGTCCGGTTCAGCGCTACTACACTTAATGTGCCGAATATCATCTGGGATTTTGCAGACGGCAATACCAGCCACGTTTCCTACACAGACACCATGTGGCATACTTATTTATTACCGGGCGCCTATGTGCCTAAATTAATCCTGAGCGATAACACAGGCTGCCAGAATTCCAGTATGGGTATTGATACAATAAAAGTTGACGCAGTAACTGGAAAATTCAGGATCATACCTGATCCTGTTTGTATCGGAGACACTTTCATGCTTGCAGATTCCTCTAATAGCTACTGGTCGTGGATCACCAGCTGGAACTGGACGATTAACGGCTTTACATCCACTATTGATTCACCTTCCTTCTTTATCAACGTTCCAGGCACTTACCCTGCCACCCTGGTGGTGAGTGACGGATGGGGTTGCACAGCAACAATAATAAAGGATGTAAATATTTATCAGCTGCCGGTAATAACCGTTAGCCCCGACACTGTAATTTGCGTTACGGATGCCGCGGTACTTACCGCCTATGGCGCTTCCACCTATACGTGGAGCCCGGGTGCAACACTTAGCTGCACAAACTGCAATCCAACACATGCTACCCCATTGGTTGTTACCAGCTATACTGTTGTAGGCGCCGACATTCATGGCTGCAAGAGCTGGGATACGACTACTGTTTTGCTCCGGACAAATACCATCAGCGCAGCGGGCGTTGATACTGCAATTTGTGCAGGTGTTGTTGTTCCATTGTGGGATACAGGCGGCACAAAATATACATGGATACCAGGATTAGGATTAAGTGACCCACATGCTGCAGACCCGATGGCTAATCCTATGCAAACAACCAAATACATGGTAATTGCCCAACTGGCCGGATGTATACCCGATACAAATTATGTGCTGATCTACGTACACCCATTGCCAACAGTAGATGCAGGCCCTGACCAGACACTGGTTGCAGGGTCAAAAGCCCAGCTTCAGGCTACAGGATATAATATTTACAAATACAGGTGGGATAACCCAGGTACGCTTAGCTGTGACTCCTGCGCCAACCCGGTAGCATCAATGTCGGTAACCACAAGGTATAAAGTTACTGTAACTTCTGATTTTGGTTGCCTGAATTCAGACACGGTTACCATTCATATTATCTGTGATAAGAGCCAGCTTTTCATTCCGAATTCCTTTACCCCTAACGGCGACGGAGAAAATGATGTTTTCTATCCACGGGGAATTGGTGTGAGTACCATAAAATCTTTCCGTATCTATAACCGGTGGGGACAATTGTTATTTGAAAGATCGGGTATTAATATTAATGATGAATCAAATGCCTGGGATGGGTCTTATAATGGCGGAACCCCAAGGCCCGATGTGTATGTGTGGGTAGTTGATGCTATATGTGAAACAGGTGAGCCAATAAGTCTGAAAGGTGATGTAACGATAATCAGGTAATTGTATGAAGTGATACATTCAGTCAAAAAAATTAAAAACAATCACCTGCTTTGTCAAATTGGCAATAGAAAAGAAAAGGCATTTTATACCAGATCCTATTTACGCTTTAAGATTAACCAATATTATGAAGCTATGTAACTCTAAATTTTTATTCCTTCTGCTCCTGATGCTGCCGGCTTTTGCCGCCAGTGCGCAGCTTGCTGCCAACTTCACTGCCGATGTTACTTCGGGATGTGCGCCATTGGTTGTGCATTTCACCAATACTACCACACCCTCATCAGGTACTACCTATTCGTGGAACCTGGGAAATGGCACTATCTCTCCGCTTACAGATGTTTCCGGCAGCTATCTTACTCCCGGCACCTATACGGTAACCCTCACAGCTACTAATGGCGGAGTCACCAGGACGCACACCATGACGATAACCGTTTTCCCGGCGCCAACAGTTAGTTTTACAGCAAATGATACAACAATATGTCCGGGTTCGTCAGTTACGTTTACAAGCACCACAACCGGCGGAGTTCCCGGACCTGTAACCTGTTCCTGGAATTTCGGTGATGGTTCTTCCGGTACCGGATCACCGGTGACGCATACCTTTGCAAGCCCCGGTTATTATAATATTACCTTGTCTGCAACCAATGCCGACGGATGCATCAGTTCGCTTACAAAGAGCGGCTATGTTTATGTGTATACACCGGCTACTCCTGATTTCAGCGCATCGGGCAATTATTTTTGCAAAGCGCCCGGCCACGTAGTATTTACAAATCTTACCACTGGTACTGCGCCCTATACCTATATCTGGCGATTTGGCGACGGAAGCGCACCTTCAACATCCATAAACCCAATTCATGATTACACATTGCCGGGTACTTATACGGTGACGCTTGTGGTGACCGACGGACATGGCTGCAGAGACAGCCTTGTGATGCCTGCTTTTATTACTGTAGGTAACTTTCATGCCTCATTTACCTTTCCATCTACCGCCTGCGTTCATTCCTTAGTATCATTCACAAATACCAGCCCGCCTCATGTTTCTACCCATTGGGACTTTGGAGATGGTAACAGTTTATCAACCGATCCCGGATTAAATATCTATAACATACCCGGCGTATACCCGGTGAAACTCATCGTTTTTGACGGTTATTGCTACGATACGATTATACACAATATCACTATTTATCCAGGCCCGGCAACAAGTTTTACCATTACTCCTGCGCACCCCTGCCCGCTTCCTGTAGGCGTGTTTTTCACCGGCACGGCGCCTGCAGGCAGCATTATTGGGTGGCTTTATGGCGATGGCGGAGGTGGATCCGGCATTAGTTCAGCACATACATATACCCACTCAGGGTTCGACACCGTAGAAATGATATGCTTTGACCCGGCTACCGGGTGCAAGGATACTATTTCGCAGTATTATTATATTTATGATATAATCCCTACCATATCTGCAACGCCAGACCACGGATGCAAACCGCTAACAGTAAGTTTTTCAGCATCAGTTGGTTCTTACCCGTGGCCGGTTTCCACTTATTCCTGGGATTTCGCTGACGGGTCGCCGTTAGGGTCAGGCCCCACACCTGCACACACCTACACTGCAGTTGGCAGTTATTTGGTGCATGTAACCATGTTAACTTCCAATGGATGTACGGTAACGGATACGGTAACTGTTTTGGTAGGGTCGCCACCTGTAGTTACATTCACAGCTACACCTACCGAAAAATGTTTCCATGGCAATAATATAAGCTTTACTTGCACCGTCATTTCCGGACCTGTTGATTGGTTTGTCTGGGCATTCGGAGATTATACCGGCTCGACCACAAGCTTAAGCGCAGTATCCCATCATTTCTCCTTCCCCGGAGTTTTCGGCGCAACTGTTACCCCATACTATCATGGATGCAAGGGACTTCCGGTCAGCATAGGCAAGATAATTACTATTGATTCACCTATGTCTGTAATAGCGGATTCCATTTTTTGTACTCCGGCAAAAAGAGTGAATTTCGGCGATAGCTCGTATGGCGATGATTCACACCTTTGGATATTCGGCGACGGAGCTACCTCCACACTTGACAACCCCGTGCATGATTACGCATCGTTAATTATTTATTCCGTTACATTGACAACCTACAATATTCGCAGCGGATGCCGTGATACAGAAATACAACAGATTGACCTGATAAGGCCTACTGTTACATTCAGCACCACGGATACCGATATCTGCAGGGATGCCTACGCCATTTTTACGTTCACCGCTACAATCCCCCCCGGTACCGGAATTGTGGATTGGAAATTTGATACGATACCACATGCTCTTCCTCATCCCCCAGTCGGCGACCCCCCTTTCCCCCTGACATTTACTGATACGTTCCATCGAACCGGTATTTTTACTATGTACCTGGTATTCGATGATCAAAATCTCTGCCCGGATACTGTTAAAAGAGATCATTACATGCTGATAGCAAAGCCTCATGCTAATTTTACGGCGGTACCGCCAACAGGTTGCTGGCCATTGACAACGTTATTTACCGATGCCAGCACCGATGTCGCAGGCACCTTCTTCACTAATTTTCTCTGGGACTTTGGCGACGGAGGTATTGCCTCGGTCGGTATACCCACGGTCTCACATACCTACATGGCTGCCGGTACATATTCTGTCAACGAGATCGTCACCGACAACGTCGGTTGCAAGGATACCATTCATACATTGCCTATTATTACCGTCTGGAGGCCACATGCTGTATTCTCAGCAAGCACACTCGTGCCATGTCCCATAATAGACAGCACCCATTTTTTAAACACCTCAGTGGGCATCACCAGTTCATTCTGGTTTTTTGGAGATGGGACAACATCTGCGCTCAACTCTCCTTGGCACACTTATATGTCGCCTGGTGCATACACTGTTAAACTGGTCGTCACAGATATTCATGGTTGCACAGACACCGCTGTATACGTAAACTACATCAATGTGACTAAGCCCCATGCTTCTTTCTATATGAATGATTCGGTATCCATTTGTCCGCCATTGCTGGTAAATTTTTTCAACACCAGTACCGGTGGGACATTCTATAACTGGACCCTGGGCGATGGAAGTTCATCTGTGATATTTTCCCCGAGCGACCTCTATATCAGGACAGGTTATGACACTATCCGCCTGGTTGTTTCAAATTTGTACGGCTGCATGGATACCGCATACGGGCATGTTAATTTGTTCGGTTACGCAGGAGCATTCCAATATATCCCTGATTCGGGATGTGCACCGCTCCATGTGCGTTTCAGCGCTACTACGATCAACGTTCCGAATATTATCTGGGATTTTGCAGATGGCATCACAAGCAGTGTCTCCTATACCGATACCATTTGGCATTCCTATTTATTACCAGGCGCGTATGTGCCGAAACTCATCCTGAGTGATAACACAGGCTGCCAGAATTCAAGCCTGGGTATTGACACGATAAAGGTAGACCTGGTAACCGGAACTTTCCGGATCATGCCGGATCCTGTTTGCCTGGGAGACAGCTTTAGACTTGAGGACTCTTCAGGTAGTTACTGGTCATGGATCACCGGCTGGAACTGGAGCGTCAACGGACTTACCTCCAACGTTGATTCACCAACCTTCTTTATAAATGTACCGGGCACCTACCCCGCGACCTTTGTTGTTTCAGACGGATGGGGGTGCACCGCTACGGTAATAAAAGATGTCAATATTTATGCGCTCCCAATAGTAACGGCAAGTCCCGACACGGTTGTTTGTGTAGCCGATGCGGCGGTGCTCACCGGCTACGGCGCTTCCACCTATACCTGGAGCCCTCCTGCAACTTTGAGCTGCACAAACTGTAATCCTACATACGCCACACAGTCGGTTATTACAACTTATACGGTGGCAGGCACAGACATTCATGGTTGTAAAAACTGGGCGTCCACAACGGTATATTTAAGAACAAATACCATCAGCGTAGCCGGTGGCGATACTGAAATATGTGCGGGAGTTGTGGTTCCATTATGGGATACAGGCGGAACAAAATATACGTGGATACCGACCTTAGGTTTAAGCGACCCTCATGCGCCATTCCCCATGGCTACTCCCTCACTGACAACCAAGTACATGGTAATTGCCCAACTGGCAGGATGTATACCGGATACAAACTATGTAATTATCTATGTTCACCCGCTACCCACTGTAGATGCAGGACCTGATCAGACAATTACGGAAGGGTCGAAGGCGCAGCTTAATGCTACAGGGACCAATATTAACAGATACTGGTGGGACAACCCCAGTACGCTCAGTTGTGACTCATGCGCCAACCCCGTAGCCAGTATGACGGTAACAACCCGGTATAATGTTACAGTTTCTTCTGATTTCGGATGTCTTAATTCAGATACGGTAACTATCCATATCTTCTGTGATAACAGCCAGATATTCGTTCCCAATTCATTTACGCCTAACGGAGACGGAGAAAATGATGTTTTCTATCCACGGGGACTTGGAGTAAGTACCATAAAATCTTTCCGCATCTATAACCGGTGGGGGGAATTGTTATTTGAACGATCAGAAATTAATATTAATGATGCAAAGAATGCCTGGGACGGAAGCTATAACGGGAATAAACCGAAGCCAGATGTATATGTATGGGTAATTGATGCGTTGTGCGAATCGGGAGAACCAATCAATATTAAGGGTGATGTAACTATAATTAGGTAGATTTGGAATATGAATAATCAAAGCAGAAAAATGAAGGGCAGCGCCATTCTTTTGAAAATGCTTATCGGGAAAAGAACTTTTTTCAGGTTTTTGGCCGGTTTGGGTTTATTCCATGTTATTATTTTTAGGTACCGTTCGGCAAGCTGGCATGCTTTTTGCTCAAATTTTCATGAATTCAACTTTACCTTAGATCAATACCCAATCTTATGAAGCTATTTACCTGTAAAATATTTTTCTTTCTGCTCTTATGCCTGCCGGCTTTTGTTGCCAGCGCACAGGTTACAGCCAATTTTACAACTGATGTTACAGCAGGATGTTCCCCGCTTGTAGTCCATTTTACAAATACTTCTACACCTATGTCTGGGAGTACATTCAGTTGGAATCTTGGCCTTGGCGGAATGCCATCCACAGGTACTGATGCTTCCAGCAGCTATATCACTCCCGGCACCTATACGATTACTCTTACAGCAACTAATGGCAGCGTTACCAGTACCCATTCTGTAACAGTAACCGTTTATCCTTCTCCAATAGTTTCATTTACTGCAAGCGCTACGAATGTATGCCCCGGTACAACAATAACCTTTACAAATACTTCTACTGCAGGTGTGCCCGGGCCTATGGTCTGCACCTGGAATTTCGGGGATGGTTTTTCAGGAACAGGGAGCCCGATAACGCATACTTACAACACTCCTGGTACGTACAATCTCACATTATCAGTTATGAACGGCGATAGCTGTACGGCAGCTATTACCATGGTTGCATACGTTACCGTGTACACTCCTTCTGTTCCTGATTTCAGCGCTACCCCGAGTTACTTCTGCCACCCACCCGGCCATGCAGTTTTTACTGACCTGTCAACAGGAACTGCTCCTTTTTCATGTGTCTGGAGATTTGGAGATGGAGGCGGATCTTCGCTCACGGGTCCATCGCATGACTACATGGCAACAGGCAGTTATACCGTAACTCTTGTCATTACTGATGGTCACGGTTGTACGGATAGCATCACGAGATCAGCCTACATCACCGTTGCAGACATTCATGCTTCCTTTACCGGCCCGGATACGGTATGTGTGAATACAATGGTTAGTTTCACCAATACCAGCAGCCCGCATTTATACAGCTCATGGACCTTCGGGGATGGCGGAACCTGGTCTTCAGACCCCGGCCTGCATTCTTATACACTTCCGGGCATCTATCCGGTAAGACTTATAATATCTGACGGATCTTGTAATGATACCTTTACCCGTTCAATCGTAGTATTGCCCGGGCCTGCCGCAAGTTTTACAATTGCTCCATTGCATCCATGCCCACCCCCGGCAACTCTAACGTTTACTCCTGCAGCGCCTGGCGGAACCATTATTTCATGGCTGTATGGTGATGGCACAGGTGGAGTTACGGCATCTCACCTGTACACAGGCAGGGGAATTTACACTATCAAAATGATATGTGTGAACCCTTTAACCGGCTGCAGAGATACAATAATAAAAAATGATACTTTGTATGACCTGGTTCCCAAGATATATGCAACACCCATCAGAGGTTGCAGACCACTTACGGTAAATTTTTCAGCGGATAACTGGACATGGCTGCCTGATCTTCTGTCGTTGCATCCTTATCCCTGGAGTATCGCTTCATATAGCTGGGATTTCGGAGATGGGTCAGGCCTCTCTACGAGCTCTGCTCCATCACATACCTATACCGCCATAGGTACGTTTCATGTTACAGTTACTGAGGTGACAAGCAATGGATGTACTGTGGTGGATACAATAAGCATCCATGTTGGCGCTCCTCCGGTGGTAACATTTATTGCTACACCTACACGCGCTTGCTACAACCATAACGAGATTTATTTTACGCCTACCATAGTTTCAGGCCCGGTAGATTCATTAGCGTGGTTATTCGGCGACGGAGGTACCGGCCTCAGTACCGTAGGTGGAATATGGCATCATTTTGCGCGCCCCGGTATTTTTACTGTCACACTTATTCCTTACTATAATGGCTGCCCCGGAGCACCTTTTACCATGGTTAATTATATAACCATAGATTCTCCAATGGCAATAATCGCAGATAGTATTTATTGTTCCCCTGCCAAAAGAGTACAATTTAAAGATCTTTCGTTGGGTGATGATACCCATGTATGGAGTTTTGGCGATGGCAGTTCATCTACACTCAGCAACCCCTTACATGATTACCCCCTTGCGGCTGTGTATACAGCAACACTTACTACTTACAATACGCGTAGCGGATGCAGGGATACCACAACTATATCCGTTGACCTGAGAAGGCCGATCCCTGATTTTACCGCTTCAGATACCACTATCTGCGCGGGCGGCTCCGTCACCTTTACATCCACCGTTACCGGTGGCGTTGCCTCATCCTATTCATGGTCCAGCGCAGGCACTCCGGGAACATCTATTGCTCCTGCCTATACTGCTACATTCCCCACTGCAGGGCGATATACTGTTACTCTGGTGATAACGGATGCAAGCGGATGCTCTGAGACGGTAACAAAAATCAATTACGTCCTTGTTGCGAAACCGGTAGTAAACTTCACAGCATCGCCTACCATAGGATGCTGGCCTCTTACTGTCACCTTTACAGATGCCAGTACCGATATTCCAGGCGCTACACTAACCACATTCGCATGGACTTTTGGCGATGGCGGATCTACGACCGGAATAGCTACTACTGTTGTGCATACTTATACTGCTGCCGGCACCTTCAGCATCACAGAAACAGTTACTGATAATATGGGCTGTTCATCCAATTTATCATTACCACTGGTAAGCGTTTGGAGACCTCATGCAGTCTTTTCAGCAAGTACCCTCCATGCATGCACAGGCGACAGCATTCATTTCACAAATAGTTCTGCAGGCATTACGACTTCATTTTGGATGTTTGGAGACGGTGGTACATCCACCCTAAATTCACCGGGACACAGATATACTTCGCCAGGCACCTATACTGTGAAACTTGCGGTCACTGATTCCCACGGTTGCACGGATACCGCTACCTACGTTAACTATATTACGGTTTCAAAACCACTTGCTTCATTTTATATGAGTGACTCCGTTTCCATTTGCCCGCCTTTAATGGTTATTTTTCACAATACCAGCACAGGAGGCCTCTTCTACAACTGGACTTTAGGAGATGGCAGCGCATCAACCCTGTTCGGGCCTACCAACCTTTATATCACAATCGGCTATGACACTGTGAGGCTGATAGTATCAGATGTTTACGGATGCAAGGATACTGCTTACGGCCACGTGAATATTTTCGGTTACGCCGGAGACTTCACCTACGCCCCACTGACAGGGTGCTCACCACTCACAGTTCATTTCTATGCAACTACCCTGAATGTACCTGATATTATTTGGGATTTTGCTGATGGCAATACCAGTTCGGTTTCTTATACTGATACTATAACCCATGTATATACACTACCGGGAGCTTATCTGCCAAAACTTATTCTCAGTGATAATTCAGGTTGCAAGAACTCAAGCATTGGCCTGGATACTATTAAAGTAGATGAAGTAATTCCGGGCTTTAAAACTATCCCAAACCCTGTTTGTCTTGGCGATACTTTCAAACTGTTCGATTCTTCAAAAAGTTATTTTTCAACTATAACAAGCCGGAACTGGACCTTCAACGGTACTACTTCTGCGCTCCCTTCACCGTCATTTTTTATCAATGCCGTTGGTACCTATCCAGGTACCCTGGTAGTGACAGATGGCTGGGGATGTACAGGAACCGTAACTGAGAATGTAACTGTTAATCCGCCGCCTGTGATAACCGTGAGCGCTGACACCATAATATGTGTGGGTGACGCGGCGACATTAACCGGCTACGGAGGAGTATCCTATACATGGAGCCCGCCGGCTACACTTAGTTGTACAAATTGCAATCCGACACATGCTTCTCCTACGGTTATTACCACATATACAGTTACAGGGAAAGATGCTATTGGTTGTACGAACACAGATACTGTATCTGTATTTCTTAAAACACAAACATTTAGCGGAGCAATTGGCGACACTGAAATATGCGCAGGTATTACAGTACAGCTATGGGATACCGGCGCAACAAAATTTACATGGTTCCCTGCAACGGGACTCAGCAATCCGCATATAGCAGATCCTTTGGCTACGCCTATGGTCACTACCAAATATACTATTATTGCCCAACTTGCCGGATGCTTGCCGGATACAAACTATGTAATTGTCTATGTACATCCGGTACCTGCCGTTGATGCCGGGCCTGACCAAACGCTGACGGTAGGAACAACTGCCCAGCTGAATGCCACGGGTTCGCTGATACATACCTACTTCTGGGAAGATGCAGGCACCCTAAGCTGCGATTCATGTTATAACCCTATAGCAAGTACTACAGTAACCACAACTTATACTGTAACCGTAACATCAGATTTCGGATGCAGGAATTCTGACACAGTTACCATTCATTATTTTTGCGACAAGAGCCAGATATTCATTCCCAACTCCTTCACTCCCAATGGCGATGGACAAAATGATATTTTTTACCCCCGTGGTACAGGCATTAGTATAATAAAATCGTTCAGGATTTATAACCGGTGGGGACAAATGCTGTTCGAACGTTCAGGGATTAAAATTAATGATGCATCGAATGCGTGGGATGGATCTTATAACGGCAGCGCCCCCCGGCCTGACGTATATGTCTATGTTATAGACGCTTCATGTGAAACGGGAGAACCAATAAATATTAAAGGTGATGTAACTATAATCAGATAAATGTTAAGCATATGAAAATCTTAAAACAAATGGCCGGTGTGACAGGTGGTAGCAGGAATACCATAAATAAAAAAGTAAAGAGGTTTTTTATAAATTGCTTATTGGGCATTTTTGTAATTTGCTCTCCAGCATACCTGTTTGCACAGGCAGACATACATTTTTCGCAATTTTATGAAACCTCCATTCTTCGCAACCCTGCATTGACCGGCATATTCGGAGATGATTATAAACTTGGAGCATACTATCGCAACCAATGGAACAGTATTTCAAATCCATTTTCTACATTCCTGGTAACAGCAGAAACACATGTGCAGGTAAGGGAAACCTCTGAAGATTTTATCAGCTTTGGTTTACTCAGTTATTACGACAAGGCAGGAAGTATAGACCAGAAGATCACTACCTTTTATCCCGCTATTAATTACAACAAATCATTAGACCCTAACCACAACCGGTTTTTATCAGTTGGGGTAACCGGAGGATACAATCAGTATAGTTTCGACCCTTCAAAAGCTACTTTTAATAACCAATACCAGGGAGGTAAGTATAACCCCGCGAATCCCTCGCTCGAAAATCTGCCGAATGCCAAAATGACTTTATGGGACCTTGGGGCCGGTGTAAATTTTAATACCAGTACGGGAGAAGGTAATAACGTCACGTATATTATCGGGGTTTCAGCCTACCATTTTACGCAGCCAAAGTTTACCTATTACCAAAAGGACGGCATTACTGAAAATATGCGCGTTAACGGCAATGCCACTTTAAGCTGCGTTCTGTCTGACAAGGTTTCTTTCCAGGCTCATGGTAATTATGCTTTACAGGGCACCTATCGCGAAATAATGTTAGGAGGAATACTGAACTGGACCCAGCAATCACAAGGTGCGAATGATGTTTTCGTGATCTCTGCAGGCGCTTTTTACCGGTTGGGAGATGCAATTGCACCGGTTGTGAAAGTAAATTATATGAGCATAGCGGTCGGCATTAGTTATGATGTAAATATTTCTTCCTTAAAGGAAGCCAGTAACATGCAGGGTGGATTTGAAATGACTCTTTTTTACAGAGGGAATTATAGTGATAAGAGTTTAGCTAAGAAAACAGTTTGTCCAAGATTTTAACTTTAATAAGGTTGGTTCAGTGTACTGAACCAACCTTGTATTAATAAGCATAGAGAAATTCCAAAGTAACAGGTTTCAGATTTTTTAAGATACTTTATAGGGGCCAGCTATTTTTTATCAGGAATGAATCGGGTTGGCGACTATAATAACAGCCTGCCAATAAAGTAAGACATACCGGGGATCAATAAGGTTGGGTTATTGTTAAATATAATATGGCTTTTTACTTTTGGTAAACTAAAGTGAATTGCTTCCAGGTATTGGTCTTCTCATATAATTGCTGGTAAGGATCCTGGGTATTCGAACGGCCGCCATGCTGCCCGCCTCTGCTGCTGTTCCTTCCGGGCGTAGTCATATTATTATTCATGCCGCCGGCATTATTCATTCCGGTATTGTTGTTATCGCCACCACTTGTTTTATTCTGGTATACAAATTTGTTTACTGTAAAACACACGCTAACAGGTTTTCCTGCATCGGCCTCAGTGATCATCTCTTTATTATAAATAACCCGGAACGGAACAACAGCCTCCCATACCAGTTGCCTGTATTCGTCAATTCGCGCCCTTACTTTAATACCACATGGAGTTGTTTGGGTAATAATATACCCCCCGTCACATGTTGAAAATCCATCGAGTGAAAACTGGTTAGCGCTTTGCATGCCTTTGTCCAGTTTCTGGTCCAGCTTCTTTGCGGCATAACCCTGGTTATCTTTCCGCTCTTTCAAATCCTGTTTGGGGTCAATCATTTCAATATCATTTTCGAGCGGATAATTTATATTGAACTGTCCGTCTTTTTTTCCATTGGTATCAATTGTCACGGTCATGCCCTGTTTCAGGATTTTCATCTGGGTAAGCAGATCACCGGTTTGCATAGTGATATACAGGTTCTGCCTGTCATTTGATGTGGCATATCCCACCATGGACTTTGCATCATAATTAGGATAAGGCGATGGCCAGTCCTTACTGTCGCCGTCTATGGCGATAGGCGTTGACTGCCATGTACCCGGCATCAGATTCTTTGAGCCTTTGGCATGCTTAGCGCTGCCACAGGAAATTGAAAGTGCCCACGCTGACAGAAGTACAAACGCGGCAGTAGATTTGTTGAGCATATTACTATTAAAACGCAAAGTAACGGACTATATGATTAATGAAAGACATTTTACTCGAAAACATGTGTTAAAGATACCGATGCCAACCAATTCTATGAACTATAAATTAGTATATTTATCAAAGAATAAGCTGGTCATGCTGTTCAAAAAAACATACTGTGAATCATTGCGGCGGCATTTCGAAAAATATTTTGGAATGACTGGAGTTAAGAAGATTTTGAGAAAGGGATCGAAGGAAAAATTGCACCGCAACTTTTATATTTTGGAAATTCCGCCAGGTTCGGTCAGAGGCTGTTGGGTATACGCCACTATTGGAATGTCGCTTGAGTTTGTGAACAACCAGATCGAACTTTTCATTTATTCTCCTCAAAAAGACGACTCTTTAGTAGAACTTTTGACAGTTTGCGCTTCTTATCACAGAAATGACCTACCACTAAATCTCCATCATACTGTTAACATTGGGCGCCCCTGGCTGAAGAATTCGCTTTGCGACCATGCCTTCATTTCACGGCCATATCTTGAAGGAGAGTCCTTCGAGCATTTTAAATATAGGGATAGGGAATTAACCCACTGTTATTGGTTAATTCCGATTACCAAAGATGAAAGGGATTATAAAATCGAATACGGATGCGAAGCCTTAGAGCAATTATTTGAAAGCAACCAATTGGACTATTTAAATCCAGCCAGGCGAAATTTGATTTTGGACGTATAATGATCGCACTGAATGTTCAGATGTCTTACCACCTTTCCGACATCTCCACAAGTTCATCGTGTGAATAGACTCCGCCGTCTTGCACAAACCTCACCACATTCTCTATCTCTTTATTATACTCGTCATTACTTATTCTTTCCGAGTGAGCTTCGTCGTTTTGTTTCAAATAATATTGTATCAGCCGAAGTATAAACTGTTTCTCCACATCGTCTGATAAAGGCAATGATTCTATTATTTGGTCATCTATTGACATCGTTGCCATAGCATCAAATTTTGTATTGTAAAGTTACGAAATTTCCATATTATCAGCTCACTCCCATATCCTTCAAAACCGGCGTAACAAAATCCGCAAGCTCCTTGATATACCCCGCCGAAAAATCAAATTTAATGCCTGCAGTAGCATAAAGTTCTCTTAGCGTTTTTGTATATCCCAGGCTGAGTGCATTCATATAATTCCCTATAGCCTGATCTTTATTCAGCCGGTATTGCCGCCACATAGCTATGGCCCCAAGCTGGGCTATACCATATTCTATATAATAGAATGGTACTTCAAACAGGTGCAGTTGCTTCTGCCAGAAGTTGGTACGGTATTCTTCAAATCCGCTCCAGTCGGTAATACCTGTTGAGAATTCATCGAGTATAACAAGCCATTGTTTTTCACGTTGCTCTAAGGTATGCCCCGGATTGGTATATATCCAATGCTGGTATTTATCTATAGTGGCAATCCATGGCAGTACACTTATCACCCGCTCCATTTCTTCCAGTTGGGCGCGCTTTAATTCGGCATTGTCTTTAAAGAAAACGTCCCAATGTTCCATTGAGAACAATTCCATGCTCATGCTGGCCAGCTCTGCTATTTCCATTGGGTATTCCTTAAATGCAGACAAGGTCAGATGGTGACTTAAGAACGAGTGTATGGCATGCCCGCCCTCGTGCATCATAGTGATCACGTCGCCCATGGTGCCGGCAGCATTCATAAATATAAATGGCACTCCTGTTTCGGCTAGGGGACAATTATAACCACCCGGAGCTTTTCCCTTGCGGCTATCCAGGTCCAGGCGGTTCATTTGTTGCATGGTTTGCAGGCAACCGCTGAAGTAGGGCCTCAGCCTGTTGAATACTTCTATCGCTTTATCGTTAAGTTCTTTTCCATCAGTGAACGGATGCAGCGGCTCGGTGCCTGCAGGTTCCGCATCGCTGTCCCAGGGGCGCATAGTATCTGCACCTAATCTCTTCTGACGGTTCTTAATGAGCATAGCCTGTAGGGGCAATATATGTTCACGTACCGCTTCTTGGAAGGCGAAACAATCCGCTACCGAATAATCGAACCTGCCCAACTCACGGAATTTATAATCGCGGTAATTCTCAAAACCCGCGTTCAGAGCTATTTTTTGCCTGATGACCAGCAGTTTGTCAAACAGTTCATTTAATTTGTTTTTGTCTTCCATGCGCCGGGTCGCCATTTTTGTAAACACTGATTCACGCAGACTACGGTCAGGGCTATGCAGGAATTTTACGGCCTGCTGCATAGTATATTCCTTACCATCCACTTCTATAGACATACTGCCTGATATGACGCCATACTGTTGTGCAAGTATATTTGCCTCGGCCTGCAATTGTACATTCTCATCGCGGTATAGTTTTGCAGCATTATCAACACTACGTAAGTATGGGAAGAATAAATTTTTATCGAGTTCACTTGTGAATGGACATGCGAGCAATTTTTTATTCAGTTCAAAACCATAGGGTTTCATTTTAGGTTCTATCTCCATACAGAAGAAAGTAAATGCAGCCTCGCGATCTTTATCCGTTGTATCGCAGGTCATTTTTATCTGGCGCCAGCAGGCATCCTCACTTACTACAGCTTCCAGTTCACTCACATCTTCAAGCCACTTTACTAACTGGTCCTTATTATCAAGCGGCCTGTTTTTTAATTCTTCAAAATAAGGTTGGAGGTTATCCCAGTCAGTAACTGAGAAATCTGCGGGTAAAAATTTCCTCTCCTTCTGTTGTAACTGAACAAATTCGTTAGTCATAATCATGTTTTCTGACTGCAAAATACGGTTAGTATATTACCATGCCAATCAGGGACGGCTTAATTTAACTATTGATATATATTATATAAGACTATCCCAGTTGAAAACCCTGAATAATAAAAGATTATTTTTAATATAATAATCAAAAATCCAACCAAAATCATTTAAATATATTAATATTAATACCTCAAATGATTGATAATCAATAGTATTCAGAAATAGAATATTATTTAAGGTTATATCTATAAAAATGATTGCCTTCAAGGAAAATTCCATTTTTTTCCTACGCTGCCTAGTGCTACATTTGTATCAAGTTGTGAATTTAATGGGTTAGTAAGTAAGAGCTGCCGGATTCTTCCAGCGGCTCTTTTTCTTTTACCTAAACCCCTGAACCCCTACTAAAGGGGGACCACGCATTAGGCTTCAGTTAATTGACGTTCAGCATTCCAAATCTATTTAGCAAAATTGTTTTTGTGCTGAACAAATATCCCATCACTGATTTAGCTTTCTCTGTTGTCTGTCAACAAAAATTATTTCCAGAAATAATTCATGCAGAAAAATATGAACACCCCGGCCTCATTTTAAATAATCAGTAGTCGTTTCCACGTTGTGTATATTTGTTCAAAATAAAAATCTCCTTTTGGGTGTGCATCAACACCTCCCTTTAGGGCCGGGGTACTTATATGGCAAAAATCAAATCAGCTTTCTTCTGTCAGCAATGCGGATACGAAACACCGAAGTGGACCGGTAAGTGTCCGTCATGCGGTGCATGGAATTCTTTTGTAGAGGAAGTAGTGCAACGTGAAGACAAAACAAGACCCGATGCAACAAGTTGGGATGAAAGCGCTGCCAAAGAACAACGGAAGGCACACAAGCTGGATGAGGTAGAGCATACGCATGAGGCCCGGATGCAATCGCCCGATAGTGAACTGAACCGCGTGCTGGGTGGCGGGCTGGTGCCAGGATCTGTAGTGCTGGTAGCAGGCGACCCCGGTATTGGCAAGAGCACGCTCTTCCTCCAGGTTGCCTTGCTGTGGAAAGGCATTACTACATTATATGTATCAGGTGAGGAAAGCGCACAGCAAATAAAATTGCGTGCAGATCGCATAGGCATAAAAAACAATAACCTGTACCTGCTCACCGCTACAGGCACCGACACGATATTCCAGGAGATAAAAAAACTGCGCCCTAATTTACTCATAATAGATTCTATACAAACACTTGAATCTCCCTATGTCGAGTCGGCGGCAGGAAGTGTATCGCAGGTGCGGGAGTGCGCTGCCGAGTTACAACGATTTGCAAAAGCAAGTGGCATACCTATATGCATCATAGGTCACATAACAAAGGAGGGTTCCATAGCCGGACCAAAGGTGCTGGAGCATATGGTTGATACTGTATTGCAATTTGAAGGCGACCGTCACTATGCCTACCGCATACTGCGCACATTAAAAAACCGTTTCGGTTCCACCTCTGAATTAGGGATATACGAAATGGTTACCGGAGGCATGCGGCCCGTGAGCAATCCATCAGAGTTATTATTATCGCAACATGATGAACCGCTGAGTGGTATTGCCATTGCCGCTACCATGGAGGCATCGCGCCCACTGATGATAGAAGTGCAGGCGCTGGTAACCCAGGCCGTATATGGCACCCCCCAGCGCACCGTAAGCGGTATTGACCTGCGACGCCTGCAACTGCTGCTGGCGGTACTGGAAAAACGCGGCGGTTTCCATTTCGGGTCAAAGGATGTGTTTGTAAATATAGCCGGGGGCTTAAAAGTAGAAGACCCCTCTATAGAACTTGCTGTAGTCTGCTCCCTGCTCTCCTCCTACGAAGACAAAGCCCTCCCCTCCAATATCTGCCTGGTAGGCGAAATAGGCCTGAGCGGAGAAATACGCGCCGTAAACCGCATAGACCAGCGCATAGCCGAAGCCGATAAACTGGGCATGGACGTTATCTTCATTCCCCGAGCCAATGCCAAGGGGCTTGATAAAAAGAATTATAAAATAGAAATTAAGACAGTGAATAAAGTGGAGGATGTGTATAAGGTGTTGTTTTGATGATTAGATTACAGACGATCTTTCTTGATCTTCAGCAACTCTTCGGGAAACCCGTGCTTTCTCACAAAATCTTCAGATTCTTTATCCTTCTTAACAAAATAGGGATCATTGCCATAATACTTCATGTCACTTTTGAGAGTGGCATTAATCTTTACTGCGGGATACTGGCTCTTTGATGAAGCTTTCATTGTCTATTCTTTATAATGTAAAATTATGAACTTTTACGCAAAACAAAAAAAGCTTCGTAGTTAATGTTTTTTTCAAATTTATGCCATTGGCCGTTTAAAAATCCATAAACATTCAATAAAGAACTGATCTCACTAAAATTCGCTGCAATACCCATTTGATAAAGGCGTGTTCTGGCCGGTGTACTGCCTTTAGCATAAACCATCATGTCTGAAAAAATAGCGGTAAAATCCATAACAGTTGCCGCAATCGTAGCCAGGATTTTATCTCTGTCTTTGTTGTTGGAAACAGAAAGGTCATTGATTCCTCCCGAAATTAGATTTTCATCGCCAAAACCGAGATTAATGTATGTAACCCCATCAATATTAATCAACCTAAATGATACAATTTTTTTGATTGTTCCCTTGGGACCGATGCTTTCAAATTCAAACTGTTGGTAATCATTATTAACAGAGTATTCATATCGTTCAAGATTCATTGCACCGCAATTTGAGAGCAAATATAATTAACCCAATGTACTTTTTCTTCTCTAATTACTATAAATAAAAGGAAGAGTTGTATTTTGGAGAATGATAAAGTGGAGAACGTTTACATGATGTTTTGAGGATACTTGCGAGTGGCAGATTTGACAACTTTGGGAAAGTTGTCAAATCTAACATGGGCAGTGAATAAAGTGGAGGATGTGTATAAGATGTTGTTTTGATGGTCGTCTTTTTTATTGAAAACGTAAAATGGCTTTATATGAGTTTTGAAGAACTAGAATGGCATGATGCCGTAATAAAGAAAGCGGAAATTGATAGGTCCGATCCTGGCATTATTGATAGTATTGCAATTGAAATGGATTGGCCTGATGAAACAAAAAGTAGGATACTTTTTGAAAACGTGGCGTGGGCGAGCTTAAATTTATATTACTACTACTTAGGGAAAGATTATGTACTAAAAGCCACAGTCATAGAAAATATTGATGAGAACGTAGCGCAGTATTTTACAAAGAGAACGCATCAATTGGATACTATGGTCAATTTTTACCACATCAAATCTTCAATAAGTGAAATCACAATACTCGCAAAGTCAATTAGGGTTATCTCTACAACAGGATAGCTGGTTCTAAACATCCATTCCCGGCCTCCTCCTCATCTCCTTCTTTATCCCCTCTTTCTTCTTGCTCTCTAATCGCTTCTCTTTAGCTTCCTTCGATATTTTCGTAGGCTTCCGTTTCTTTGGTTTTATCAGGCTTTTGGCAACCAGTTCTTGCAGCTTGGTTTGAGCTACCAGT
>CAIMDZ010000160.1 GCA_903839875.1 uncultured Bacteroidota bacterium | reverse complement strand
TGTTATTATACTTCGCGCGGCATAAATCAGTGCAAGAAAATGGTTCACGCAAAGGCGCAGAGACACGAGTAATAATTGTTTGCTAATAAACACATTATGTAGTTATCAAGCTCGAAAAATCCATATTTCGTTAATGCACTATTCTATCCCGTATGCAGTATAGTTACAAATGTAAGTATATTAGTTGACAATTCCAAATAATGTGGATAAATATTTTGAAAATGCACGATTAGTGCGCTAAGAAATATTTATGTAATGTGATGGGTTGCATTGTATAAAGAAAATTTGCAAAGTTTGGCGGTGAGGTTAAATTTTGACGTTTTTTTGTTTTTTGGGGAACAAGAGCCAAACATCGCACCGCTTATTACTCATCCTCCCAACCCTCCAGATCTACATGCATAAAGTCGTTCATTAGTTCTTCATTTTCTGCCGCGACAAGCCGGTATTCATCGGTCCCAATAGCTATCGGGATCAGGGGTTCTCCGGGTCCACTCACTTTCGGGGATGGCAGAGAGTTTTGTAATTCGCGTTCGAACCTGTTGCGGCCGGGTGTGCCGATTGGGCCGAGCAATTCATCCTGTGCTTCGTCTAAAGTGTATATTTTCATTTTTGTATGCTATATACAAATATACGGGAAATTCGATTATACGAAAATCCGGACCATGATTTTTACTATTCCGGCTATTGCTTTACAGCTTCCTTTTTGTGCAATAAAAGTTCTTTTTCGTACCTTTATAAAAATGCGATTATGAAAACTGCTGCCGTACATTTTAACGATATTGTAGAAAGCGTTTATAATTTACCCCTTGAATACAGAGAGGAATTGAAAAACCTGCTGGATCATAACATTGCTGACTCGCGCCGCGATGAAATACTGGACAGTTACAAAGAAGCCCAGGCCGAACACAAAGCCGGAAAATTGATATTCTCAGATGATACCGATGAATTGATGAAAATAGCAGTTTAATTATCAATTTCCGGGCGTTATATTAATTATGATGGAAAACATAAGCAATTCAAATTATCCGCAACTACTGGATTCAATTGTCAATACCTACATTAATGGCAAATTGAAGGCATTTAAGGCGGTTAATACTACGTTGATTGAAACTTATTGGCTGATTGGTAAACATATTGTAGAATTTGAACAAGGTGGCAATATAAAATCCCAATATGGCTCTGCACTTTTAGATAAATTATCAAAAGACCTGTCATTTAGTTACGGCAAGGGTTTCAGCCTGAGTAATATCAAGCGGTTCAGACAGTTTTACCTGATTTATGCAATTGGTGCGACACTGTCGCACCAATTGACATGGAGTCATTATATTGAGCTCCTGAAAATTGATAATGAACTGGAAAGAAGTTTTTATGAAAAGCAATCAATATCAGAAAATTGGAGTGTGAGGGAATTGATCAGACAAAAAGAATCGTCTCTTTTTTTGCGGCTAGCTACCGGAAAAAACAAAGGTGAAATATTGCAATTGGCCAAAAAGGGACAAATAATTGAAAAACCGGAGGACCTGCTCAAAGACACATACATTTTTGAATTTTTGAAAATACCGGAACCATACCATATAAGTGAATCTGAGCTGGAAACAAGGCTAATAAACCAGCTAAAGGATTTTTTATTAGAGTTAGGCAAAGGCTTTGCCTTTATAGCACGACAATACAGAATTACATTGGCCAACAGGCATCATTATATTGATCTCGTCTTTTACCACCGGATATTGAAATGTTTTGTATTAATAGACTTGAAAAAAGAGGAAGCTGGGTATGAAGATGTTGGCCAGATGAATATGTACCTGGGCTATATGGAAGCCGAACAAAATGTGCCCGGCGATAACCCGCCCGTCGGTATTGTATTGGCAAGAAGAAAGGATGAACTGCAAATAAAATATGCGATGAGTAATACAAATTCGAAGCTATTTGTACAAAAGTATCAACTTTACTTACCTGACGAAGAAGAATTGAAAAGGGAAATTGAAATGATATATAATCAGGAAAATTGAGAGATAGACTCTACCCCCATTTTCACATTTTCACATTCAATCAGCCTACCTTTGTCTCCCGAAGGACAATTTTCACATTCCCCCATTTTCACATTTTCAAATTAGAAAAATGGACGTCCACTCCACAGCCACGCGCAGCTACAATATGAGCCGCATAAAGAGCAAGGACACCAGGCCCGAGCTGCTGGTGCGCAGGTGGCTGCATGCGCATGGATACCGCTACCGCCTGCACGTGAAAACCCTGCCCGGCAAGCCCGACATAGTACTCGGTCGTAAAACCCGTGATGGTGAGCTCGTAGAACTACGCACCATCATACTCGTTCACGGCTGCTTCTGGCACGGCCACGAAGGCTGCCGCTACTACGTAGTACCCAAGACCCGCACCGACTGGTGGCTGAACAAAATAAACCGCAACAAAGACAACGACCACAAAGCCCACAAAGCCCTGAAAAAACTAGGCTGGAAGGTGACAACCCTCTGGGAGTGTGATCTGAAACCGGCTGTGGTGGAGCGGACGCTGAATGCCCTTCTTAAGAAATTAAACGCCACTGCTGATAAACAACATTGAACTGCGTTGCAGCGTATGGTGCCCATAAAATAGTTGACTAATATACTTCGCCTGTGAAGTCTTTTGGCAGACCAACCTTTTTTAAAAATGCTTTTGCGGCATTTGCTTTCTTTACGAAAAAAGGATGCTTTTCATAATTGCCAACGTCATCGCTGACCTGATCGTCATAAACTTTCTGTGGTGATGCACATCTGCTCAACTTAGCCGCAGTTGTTGATTTCCTATTTGCTGTCATAACACAAAGTATATAACTAACGTCCCTTGGCCGCAAGTCGTTTCGGCAGACCCACTTTTTCCAAAAACTCCTTCATGTCATTCGCCTTTTTCACAAAAAACGGATGCTTTTCGTAGTTGCCTACCTCCTCACTTACCCGGTCGTTATAACCGCTCTGCGCGGCAGACTTCGATTTAGCGCGGGATGCTGATTTTTTACTCTTAACTACAGTTGCCATAGTACAAATTTAAACCATTATTAAACATGAACGAACTAATCTATCCTAACTTTTTCTTAATAATTTATCCCTGAAGCCAATCTCAGCCACGTTCTGCTGAGAAAGCATCGTAATTAACGCCTTTCCTGAATAACTCCCATTTGCCATTATAATACCCCTGGATTATTAAATTTTTATTAATCTCGTCCCAATATCTGGCAATTTTCATCTGGTATAACCTGGTTCGGGATTTTGTTACGCCTCTCACCGAAACGATTGCATTTGGAAATCTTTTCAGGAAACTTTCAGCTATTTCAGCAACAGTAGCCAATACTTTTTCAGTGTCCGCATTGTTGGTTACCGTCAAATCGCTTATTTCACCAGAGCGTTCGTCCAGGTCCCCAAAACCGAGATTATAGAGATCTTTGCCGATCCTGGTGAAGCGGGCAATCTTTTATACGGGACCTTTCGGCCCAATGCTTTCAAACTCGAAATCAAGATATGATTTGATTGCTACGTATGGGTACCGTTCTATGTTCATACTATTGAATCAACGATCAAAGATATTTAATTGTATCAATTTCTCAGCCATGAAGGCTGCCGCTACTATGTAGTACCCAAGACGCGCACCGAATGGTGGCTGAATAAAATAAACCACAACATAGAAAACGACCTCAAAGCCATCAAAGCTCTGAAAAATGAAGGCTGGAAGGTGATTACCCTCTGGGAGTGTGATCTGAAACCGGCTGTGGTGGATAAGACATTGAATTCTCTTCTTAAAAAGCTGAAATAAGTTTTCCATATCTCCTTCTTTATATGGGAATTGATCCATTCGCATAGAATCTCCTTTTGCCAAAAGTTCACTTATATCCGATTGCCCACGAACCTAATTGCTAATACCTTTCAGGGTTATGGATATCCGCAAAGACATTGGTTCGCGAATCAAAGAATTAAGGCTGGGTTTGCATCTCACACAGGAATCACTTGCATTTAAATCTGGTGTTGATAAGACCTATTTAAATGAAGTTGAAAACGGCAAAAGAAACGTATCGGTCATTAATCTGGAAAAGATAGTCGTGCAGGGGCTAGAAACTAGTCTGCAGGACTTTTTTAATAACAATTTATTCAACGGTAAAAAGAAATAATGGGAACAGGGCTAGAAAAGTACAATATTGATATTGATAAAATTTTAGGGCGTGAAAAAGCTGAGAAATCGCCTGTAATAACACATTATGCGTTTACAAAAAACATCGTTTTTAAGAAGGATGCGATTGACGAGACGAAAGCAATTTTAAGAAAAGAGTATTACCCCGATGAAATAACAAATAAGGCGGCGGAGAGTGCGTTGCAATCATGGCTCTATAAATTTCACGATGTGCCGTTTCCGGGGCCAGTTGATGGGGAGGAAAAATTTACGTTCATTGATTTGTTCGCTGGGATTGGAGGTTTCAGAATGGCAATGCAAGCGCACGGTGGTAAATGTCTATTCTCATCAGAATACGATAAATACTCGCAACAAACGTACAAAGCAAATTACGGTGAAGTACCCTTCGGAGACATTACAACGCAGGAAGTAAGGAAATACATTCCTAAGAAGTTTGACGTTCTATGCGGTGGTTTTCCTTGCCAGCCTTTTTCAATTGCAGGTGTTTCCAAAAAATTAAGTCTTGGAAAGAAGCATGGTTTTGAAGATGAGAAGCAGGGTAATCTGTTTTTTCATGTTGCTGATATAATAGCTACCCACAGACCTAAGGTTTTCTTTTTGGAAAATGTAAAAAACCTTGTGTCACATGATAAGGGCAATACGTTTAAAATTATAAAGGACACGTTAGAAGAACTCGATTATTCATTCGACAAAAGAGTTCTGGACGGAAAGCATTTTGTTCCGCAGCACAGGGAGAGGACAATAATGGTTGGGTTTGATAAGCGAGTGTTTGGTGACGATGTAAAATTTGATTTTGATAAGGTTGTTCTTCCGGAAGCGAATAAACAATTTAAGTCAATTCTTGAGCCAAAAGTTGATCCTAAATACACACTCACAGACCATCTGTGGAATTACCTGCAAGAGTATGCAAAGAAGCACAAGGCAAATGGCAATGGCTTTGGATTTGGTCTTGTTGATCTGAACGGGATTTCACGGACGATAAGTGCGAGGTATCATAAAGACGGATCAGAAATATTGATTCCACAGAAAAACAAAAACCCAAGGAGGCTGACCCCGAAAGAGGGCGCGTTGCTTATGGGGTATCCATTGGGGTTCGTTATTCCGGTATCAGATATGGGAACATTGCCCTACTACGGACTGCGTAATGTTTTTTTAACCAGGGAATATAAGAAACTGCTTAATACTTATGCGGTGTTTGTTTATTTGTTCAAAAGCACCATGTACCTGATGTTTTCGTTATCCTTTGTTTTCGGCAGGCCGGGTGCAGAGGTGGAGGAATAGGGGGCGGAGAAGTGGCCTCACTTGCGGGGGCAGGGGCGCAGAAGGCGCAAAGAATTGGGGAATGTGTTTTAAAGGGGGCAAAGGACTTGATGGGTTGTGCGGGTGGTATACTTTTTTCTTTAATTCCCCGTTATCAAGGTACTTCAGTATTTTTGGCCTCACCCCTGCCCTCTCCAAGGGAGAGGGAGGTGTTGCGCAAGCGGGAGTTGGGTGAATGGAGTCTAAATTGTTATTTGAAATATGCGGATAAAGGGAATATACATAATACTTATTTTCGGGTTGCTGGCAGCACTGGGGGCGGGATCGTGCAAAAAAACGGCCACACTTACCCAGGGAGGCATCCTGAAATTTTCGGATGATACGCTGAAGTTTGATACGGTCTTTACCGCTGAGGGCAGTTTTACTACCGGCATCCTTATCTACAATCCGCAAAATGAAGCGGTAATGGTGAACTCGGTAAGAATGGAGAGCGGTGCCTCTTCCTTCTTTCACCTGAATGTAGACGGGCGAACCGGTACTAATGCCACCAATATCCGGATTGCACCGCATGATAGTATCTATGTGTTCGCTACCGTGAAGATAAACCCCAATGATACCACCAATCCTTTCCTGATCGTGGACCACCTGATAGCCAATATGAACGGCAGGGATTTCAGCATGACGTTTACGGCTTACGGGCAGAACGCGCATTATATAGTGAGCGATAGTATTACGGCGACAACGACGACATGGCTTACTGATCTGCCGTATGTAGTTATACACAACTGTATTGTGGCTCCCAACTGCACACTGAATATCCCGCCCCGCTGCAGGGTTTATATGCACCAGGATGCGCGCATCATTATGTATTGGTTTTCTGTTCTGAACATAGGCCAGGGATCAACAACCGGCGATAGCGTGGTGTTCCAGGGCGACAGGCTGGACCGTGCGTATTTTGGTTACATTGGTTATCCCGGTGAGTGGTGCGGGATTTGGCTCATAGGCAAGAGTACAGCTAATATCAGCCATACCATTATCAAAAACTGCGGCGGCGACGGGCAGTACTGGCAATACCTGACCAAGCCGGCGGCAATAAGGGTAGACGACTCGGCTGTGCTTAATATAGACCACAGCATAGTGAAGAACTCTATTGGCTTTGGTATACTCAACTTCCAGGGTACGGTGAACGCGTCCAACTGCTTAGTGCATACCACTGGTGGTGCAGCTTTTGTAAATCTGCAGGGTGGGTATGATTCACTGGTCAATTGCACATTCGCCAACTATGGCACCGCAGCCGTAGCCCATAGCAGTGAGCCTACTGTAGCGCTGCTCAACTATTTCCGCCTCGACCAGACCCACATTTACTTTGGCGACCTGAACGGCATCATGAAAAACTGTATTGTCTATGGCTCGCTGGATAGTGAGCTGATCTGCGATTCGTCGGCAAATGCAGCCGCATCTTTCCGTATAGATCATTGCCTTGTAAAGATGGGAACAATCAGAGAGCCATTTGTGACCTTCGCCCCAATGATCTTCAACCAGGACCCCATGTTTAAAGATCCGCAGAACGGGGATTTTCATTTGAAGACGGGGTCACCGGCGATAGACAAAGGAAATGGTATTTCGTCGGGAACAGATCTGGATGACAAACCCAGAGTAGTAAATTCAAATGTGGATATAGGATGCTACGAGAGCCAGTGACAGTGCTCTCGTTAGGTATAGGTGATGCCTCCCTTTAGGGTTGGGGTATTCCCAGCCAATCTGTGGCATTTTTATAGAGTAATTTTTCTTTTAGTTCCTGTGAATAATTCATGCTTTCTATAAGCTTGCCGGGATGGTGCTCACCCAGCGGGAAAGGATAGTCGCTGCCCATGCAGATGTGGTCGTGGCCCATTACGTCTGTGATGAAGTCAAGGGCTTTGGGGTCGTGCACGAGGGCATCTATCCAGAACCTGCCGATGTAGTCTCGTGGGTTAACAGGGTTGTCAATGGCGCATAGGTCCGGGCGTACATTGAAGCCGTGCTCTATGCGGCCAATGGTGAGCGGAAAGCTGCCACCGCCGTGTGCGAATGCTACACGCAGTTTCGGGAAACACTCAAACACGCCGCCGAATATCATTGAGCATATAGCCCTGCTTGTCTCGGCGGGCATACCCACCAGCCAGGGCAGCCAGTAACGCTGCATATCGTTTTCGCCCATCATCTCCCATGGATGCACGAAGATGCTGCAACCAAGTTGTTCGGCTGCTTCCCAGAAGGGGAAGTAGGAAGGGTCGCTTAGATTTTTGTTGTTGATGTTGGAGCCTATTTCGAGGCCGGGCATTTTGAGTTCTGTCACGCAACGCTCCATTTCTTTGATGGCCGTGTCCACATCCTGCATAGGCACAGTGCCTATACCGATGAAACGGGTAGGGTGTAGGTCAACACACTGTGCGATATGGTCGTTGAAGAAGCGGGAGGTTTCGAGGGCGTGTTCGGGTTTGGCAAAGTAGTTAAACAGCACAGGAATAGTAGATAGTACCTGCATACCCACTTCGGTCATATCCATCTCCTTCATGCGCACGCCCGGGTCCCAGCAATTCTGCTCTATCTCGCGGAACACCTTGTCACCCTTGATCATTTGCGCGCAGCAGGGTTTGTGGTGCTTCAGGTGTATGAACTCGCCGTAGCCCCACTTCCGGAACCAGTCGGGCACATGCTCCGGTATGATGTGGGTGTGGATGTCTATTTTCAAAGTAAAAAGTTAAAAGTCAAAAGTAAAAAGTTGTGGAGAATAATGTGTTACCTGCAAAACATGGGGAAGCCCCTTGGGGGTTTGGTGCTTTATTTTTTCCTGCTCTTCCATTGTTCATAGCGGGCGTTAATATCGTTCCATTCCTGTGTGAGCACTTCGGAAAAAGGCCCGAATTTTTCGGGGATGGTTTTAAGGAAAGTTTCAGCTTCTGCGCTGCCAGATACTGTTGCCCAGAATAGCATGTTGGCAACCTTAATCGTTTGCTGGGTGCCGCCTTGCGGCAGTTCTTTGTACTGCCTGATCACAGACGCGATCTGGTCTTTGGAATATTTCGGCAGCTTCTTATCGAAGTATTCTGTCTCCACCACCTTGCCACCCCGGAAGGTGAACTGGTGCACATAGAAGGGCCGCCATAGTGTGCTGAAATTTCCGCCTACAGGCAGGTTATACATTTCCTTTACCAGTAGCGCATCCCTGGTGCGCTCCATTTTGCAACTGATGTTTACGGTCCAGTTCTCAATGATCTTATCCTCACCACAGCGGAAAAGAACAAATTTGGTATAGGTGGTATCGGCCTCCTCCATGGTGCTGTAGCCGCAAATACCCAGTCCGTTGCCATTCCCGAACTGCCAGGTTTTCATTACAGTTCCGCCCTCCGGCGCGCCGGAGGGGCAGGCGCATTCCTGCGCGTGTGCAGCAAATGTGACTAGTAAAAGCATTAAGTAGAATGGTAGTTTTTTCATTTTCTGTCAAATTAATGTTTGAAGTTGAAATTTTATTCTTCTGTGAAGTCCCTTAAGGGATTTAGGGCTATCAGGTACGAATATAGCTACACCGATGCGTATTTGTCATTTAATTCCCTAGGCAGGAAGAAGCCCTTGATGCAATTTGGATTCCGGATACATATCTGAACATGGTTTTTTTCTTTGAATCCGGCATCAGGGTAAAGATTCTCGCCTTCCAGGAAAACACCTTTTACGGAGTCATAGGGTTTAAGGCCATCTTCCAACCTTGTTTGATGAAGGGATTCAATTACAGCGCAATCAAGGTCACGGAGCAGAAGGTCAGTTAAACTTCCGCCGGGCTTGTTTTTAGGTAGGTTGTAACCAGAAAGTATCTGTGTTCTTTTAAAAAAGTCAAAGCTGTTCTTTAGCAGGTGTAAATTTTTATATTCTACCAAATCAAGGCAAAATCCAAGGTCTAAAACCGCACCTAACACCGCAGGGTTTTTAATATTGTTGTTTTGATGTTTTCTATGGCTAACTGATAGTGCATATTCATACGCACGCTCTATGCTATACTCCCAAAAATATATCCCATGTCCTAACCAGTCGAAAGTATTTTCACTGAAATTCAAATCGGCTTTCCCATTAAGCACCTTGCTCGCAACTGATTTATCGTATCCATGAAAGCCTAATATTAAGCCGGGTCTTGTGGAATACATAGATTTCTGTATGGTTTTCTTAGATTGCCTTTAGGCGTATAGATGCCTGCATCCACTAAAAATTTTCTTGCCGCTGCCGGATCTTTAGAAAATTTCTTTAATAATTTTTCCTGAATTTTTATTATTTCCGCCCTTTCTTTATCTGACATAATGTATCATTTTCTTTAACCAAAGATACGAAAAAATGTTTTATGAATGTAGCATAGACACTTCCATCTAGTCCACCAACATTTAAGATGTTGCCTGTTCCAGATCATTCAATATATCCGCCACATTTTCAATCCCAACGCTCATTCTTATCAGCCCATCAGTGATGCCAAATGCCAGCCGTTGCTCGTGCGACACACCCAGGTGTGTAGTGGATGCTGCGTGCGATACCAGCGTATCGCAGGTGCCGAGGGATACAGCATTGGTGCACATCTTCAGCCTGTTGATGAAATTAACTCCTGCATCGAAACCACCCTTCAGTTCAAAGCTCAGCATAGCGCCCGGGTGCTTCATTTGTTTTTTGCAGATGGCAAAGTCGGGGTGCGAGGACAGGCCCAGATAATTGACGTGCGCAATGGTGGGATTGTTTTGGAGGTAGCTGGCTACGGTAGCGGCATTGCTGCAGTGTCGCTCCATGCGCAGCCCGAAGGTGCGTAGGCCATTGGTAAGCAGGAATGCTTCGAAGGCGTTGCTGTTGCCACCGAGTAAACGATGCATTTTTGTCATCCCCTTGTTCATCTTTTCAATATCCTTGCCGAGCATGATACCGCCAATAGCAGTGCCATGCCCGTTAAGGAATTTTGTGGTGGAGTGCATTACATAATCCACGTCATATTTAAAAGGCTGCTGCAGGTAGGGTGTAGCGAATGTATTATCCACGCACACGATAAGGTTGTATTTTTTACCAAGAGCAGAAAGCGCCTCAAGGTCAATGCACTGAAGGGTAGGGTTGGCAGGAGTTTCAATGTGCATCAGGGCAATTGATCTGTCAGCCTTTATCGCTTCCTCCACTTTATTCAGATCGTGAAAGTCAATGATCACCGGTTCAATTCCCAGGCCGGGCAGTATCTTTTCAACCAGTTCATGGGTACCACCATAAAGAGAGTAGTGCGTCAATATTTTTTGTCCCGACTTAATATTACCAAGCAGCATAGTGCAGATAGCTGCCATGCCTGATGCATGTAAGATTGCCTTGAGCTGCAATGGATTTCCTGATGCGTCTTTCAATCCATAGGATTCGAGCAAGGCTATTTTTTCTTCTGCTTCGTTGATGGTTGGGTTGCCCCAGCGACCGTAGATATACCCTTTTTCATCGCCTTTAAATACATCAATGGATTGTTCGGCGCTATCGAAGGTATAAGTGCTTGATGCATAGACAGGTGTCAGGTGGGCGCGGTTGCTTTCGGGGGTATGGCCACCATGGATGCACAGGGTATCGAAACCAAAAGTATTATTATTATCAGTCATTTTTAGTATTAATTTTGGGCAAAGTTACTATTTACGATGAAGGAATTACTACTGCAATATGCCGCGTACAATGTTTGGGCCAACAAACTCATGATAGACGCTATGCAGAAACTGGACGCAACTGCATTAGACCAGGAGATCGTCAGCAGTTTTCCGAGCCTGCGGGCAACTGTTTTACACTGCTGGAGTGCGGAGTATGTATGGTTGCAACGCCTTCAACTGGCTGAGAAGCCTGTATGGGTGCAAAACGAATTCATGGGCACATTTGAAGAAGCCAACAGCGAGTGGCAGAAGGTATCCGCTGCGTTGCTGCAATTTGTGGAGAAACAATATGACGATAAAGCCCTTCAGCATGTGCTCCAGTTTTATGACCTGAAAAAGGAATCCCATAAAATGCCCGTGTACCAGGTACTGCAACACGTATTCAACCATTGCAGCTACCACCGCGGGCAGTTAGTAACCATGTTGCGGCAGGTAGAAGTTAAAGAAATACCGAGAACTGATTTTATTGTGTTTGCGCGGAAGAAATAAATCTGCAACTATAGGTTCCTGAACAATTCTTCCAGGTCAAGTGAAAAGCCGGGTAATATGGGTGTCGTAACTATATCTTTGTCCTCGGCATATAAATGCCCTGAAGCGAGCAGTTTTCCATCCATCCATCCATCCATCAATATATAGATCTGTACCGCTTTTTCGGTTGGTTCAACCACCCAATATTCTTTCACGCATGCTTCCTCATAAACCTCATGTTTGTACTTAAGTTCTTTCTTGTTGTTAGAAGGCCAAAGTATCTCTATCACTATATCAGGCGCTCCTAAGCAACCCTTATCTTCCACTTTGGAAGGATCGCAAATGACGCACAAGTCGGGCTGCAGCACAGTAATAATGTCTTTGTCATCATTTGATTTTCGTGGAAGTCTCACATCAAAGGGAGCAGTAAAAATTTCACATTTGGTAGCTTTCAGGTAATTATAGAGTGCGCCGCTTAAACGCAACGATATCCTCTTGTGATTAGAAGTAGGAGCCGGGCTCATTTTAAAGATATTGCCCTTTATCAGTTCTACCCGCTCTTCAAATGTCCATTTGAGGTAATCGGAATAGTTGTATGATTTATTTAAATCCAGATCGGCAAATTTTATAAGCCCTGTTTTCTACAAATTTAAGAACGAAAAATTAAAAACAGCTATTAGCAGGTCAAAATAACAAACGGCTGGTGAAAAACACCAGCCGTTCCAACTATTTAACCTATCAACCTATCATTGTCGCATTGATGTCGCATAGTTTTTTGACATTGGGCCGGTAGCCTCGTCATGCGCGAGCAGTTATCAGCAAGGGCTACCCTACAAGGTGTGATAATCATCACCTCATTGTTGTGCTGATTTCCGGTTGCCAGGGAAGTTGCGGGATTTCTTCCGGTTGCCTGCAGTTGTCTGAATCACGGATTAAACGGATTAAGGGATTTCACGGATTGCGTGAGTGTGTATCCTGTTTTTGTCAGGTTAGGATGAGCGAAAAATTATAGGTATTTTTTTGGGTGGCAGAGTGGGTGCAGGAATGGCAGGGGTTTGTTATGAAGGGATTGCAAATCTCCGTGCAGGTGCTTTCGGATTGCAAATCCGAAAGAGCGGGCTTGTGTTCGATGAATGCCGTCGCAGATGGAGTTTTATTTGGAGTTCCGGATGCGCTTCGCTAACATCCGGGAACAACAGAATTTAGCGATTTTTCAATGTCAATAATCCCGCGATACATTTTTCCTGATGTCCATATAAAAGTAAAAAGCCTTTTGATATTTTTTTGGAGTTTCAAAAATCAGTAAATTTGTTTAAAGCATTTTTGTATGACTACGACCGAAGCATTACGGAAACAGGCAAAAAAATATATTGACAAGGCAGATGAAAAGTCTTTGCGCAGGGTAAACGCTATTCTTGAAATAGACCAGGCTACCAATCAATGATGGAATGATAAGGATTTCATTGCAGAGTTAGACAGAAGGTATGATGCGATGGAGTCAGGAGAAGACAAGGGTGTTTCGTTAGAAGAATTAGAAATTTCTATTGAAAAAATCAGGCTGGAACGATATGGAAAGTAAGGTCAATTATTCCGAAGTTGTTTTCGATAAAAGGCAAGTTTTACCGTGAAGTAAATATGGACTCTTTTCCATTTCTGGTTATTTACAGAATTAGCAATCGGAAACACATTGTCAGGATTGTTTTTGTTTTTCATACTTCGCAAAATCCTAAAAAGAAATATGGGCAAGCCGGACAGAAGTATTCCGGATACGCTTTGGTAAGGTAGGGTCACAACGGGGAAGAGACGATTCGACAAGTGTTGGTTATCCGGCGCGAGTATCGCCGGGTCTTGCGAAGGGCAGAGACTCCGCGAAGACGTTAAGGGGGTGCAGGAATGGCAAGGGTGTGGCAGATATTGTTCGGAAGCGGACGCTTCAGTAATTTAGGTTTATAACGGAAGCAAAGGAACTTTTCCAGACTATCAAACAAAATCCGGAGTTATTCTCAATAAAAAGCAAGTTTTACCGCGAAGTAAATATGTTCTCTTTTCCCTTTCTTGTCATTTATAGAATTAATCACCGAAAACACATTGTCAGGGTTGTTTCTGTTTTTCATACTTCTCAAAATCCTGACAAGAAATACAGGCAGGGCCAGTAGGAAATCTGCATTTTGATGGCGTTGCCCGGATGGCAGGGATTTGTGAAGGACCGAGTTTTATTTGTAGTTCCGGATGCGCTGCGCTAACGTGCGGGAATATCCAGGAAAGGACGATTCGACCACTGTTGGTTATCCATCGCAAGTATCGCCGGGTTCTGCGAAGGGCAGAGACCCGGCGAGGACGTTAATCCGAAAGAGCTGTAACCGGAAACCCCGTTCCCACCTATTATAAATCGCTGGCCCCGGAAGGCTAAGGGCGAACTGAGGTTATGACTTTCGACATTTCCTTTACTGCATCAGTATCATTCTGACTTGCTTCCTTCCTAGTTTTGGCCTCTTCAGTTATCAATTGCTGGTATTGCTGCGACAGGTTATTGTATTCACTCTCTAAAGCGACTATTTGCCTGGCCTCCCGTGATTTATTTACTGCATTGGTGATTGCATAAATTCCGAAATCCAATATAATAATTCCAACCATTGCTCCCGCAACAGCGCCGGCGTTTGCATTTGAAGGAATTGTTACATCGCCCAATGCACTACCCAGTCCACTATTATAACCTGTTGGCGCACTAACGCCTGCCCTATCGAGGTCTGTGCGTAACTTGTTCATCGATATTTCAAGCGATGTTTTTGCGTCGCTTATTTCATTAAGTTTTGATTGCAGGCTCAGCCATCGGTTTAATGAAGGGTATCGCCTTGCAAACTCCTGTGTTTTTTGAGTCCTGTCATTAATTTGCTTCATTACGGCGGTGTCTTCAGCAAATTGGCTGATCAGATTTTCCATTGCGGCAGGCAATGCCTGCCGTAAGATCATACCGAGTGTTGAGATTGAATAATTTTGTCCCGCAGCCCAACCAACAAGGTGTCTTTCTTTGACAAAAACCGCTTGCTTATATGTTTTAATCTCTTTACCTGCATGGTCTTTCACATGAAGTTGCAGCAATAAATTGCTCGGGTAGCCTGCTCCGCTTTTTCGTCTTGTTGTTATTAAGGCATAGTTCCAGGGCCACCAAAACATAAGGCAAGGCACAGGGAAATACAAGAACATATCAGAAGCCAGGTAATGTTCAGTCGCAGATTGTACATCTACAAATTCGAACTCAAGAAAAAGATCATTCAGCCCATATTCAGTGGGGTAGGTCCGGAACGACCCTACATCTGAAATATACACAGGATTCGTAAATTTTCGCTCGGCCAGCTCTTTTGTTCTTTGCTTATAATAGTTATTTAAATTGGCATAAGAATTTTTTAAATCGGGGTTATATGCTGCTTCAGCATAGCTTGAAAAGTACCCGGTATTTTTTCGTTTATGTGCGTGATGGCCCTTACCCAATGGGAACTTCGACAGGCTGTTACTGCCTCTTAATACTTGTATATAAACATTTCCGACGGTATTGATCTTCTTGTCCGACGGCACATACAAAGCCGGGTACGTGCCAGAAGTAAAGGTGGTATTCGCAGGAATAATTAAACCATTCTGCCGGACGCGCTTATATCCGAGCTTGCGTTTATGGCCTTTCTTAATATATGAATCAGACATGCTGTAGCTCCCGTCTTTCAGGAAGTCAGGATTATGTTTTAAGAATTCTTTAGCAGGCTTCCATATACTGAATACTTTACAGTTAGCGGTTTTCCCGTATTCTACCGTTGGTAAAATAATATTGCCATCTTTAACCTGGGCATATACAGGTAAGCAAAAAAATGCCATCAATACATTAAAAATGCCATTCAGCTTGTGGGTACGACTCATTTGGGTTGATATTGCAATACAAATTAACTGAATTGCTTTTTCATTTATTATAACTTCCAGAGTCTTGCATCTTGTTTTAACATTATTATTTGAATTTACCCATGTTACCAGCCTCCGCCGGGTCTGCTTTTTCTGTGGGACCCGGTGGCATCAGGGTGCTGTTATTAATGTTTTGCAGGTTGTTCGTAGTATCTGGACGGGGCATTGGTCGGTACTTCGGCTGCTGTACCCTGATTGCCGCCGGGTCCTTTGCCATTGCACAAGGCTCTGCTTTAAAGAAACCCGGCTGGGACAGGAACTCACTCGGAATTAATTATTAAGTAACTTTTCGTTACAATCCATAATGAATACGGAGACGCTGTCACCATGCCGAATTGTTACTTCTTTAGAATTTGGCAATTTGAATATTGAATCCCCGACCTCAAAAATGTGGTATTGGCCAAAACCTTTTTGATATTTAACCGAAGAGGGAACTAAATTTATCCACTTTCCCATGTTGCTAATTTTAACTGAACCATAAATCCCATGCCCCTCCTTCTTCGTGATGAGCCCATGCAGAGGAATCCCGAGCGACTCGCAGTTCATTTTGTTACGGCTTCTTTCCTCTTTATTTAGATGTACTAACATAAATATCATGACAATAACAAAAACAATAAAGAAGTAAAATTGCTTTTCGTAGGATGTATCTGCCATATGCAATGCTATTCTTATCGTAAAACGCAAAGATTGTGTCAACAAAAGTCGTTCATTTTAATCTTTATGAGGACAATAAAATTACGAAATAGTATTAATGAGTGGCCCCGGTGTATCCCACACCACATTCAACGCCCTTCGGGGTTGGTCCGCGTTATTGTTTTACCCCGGGTTCCACCCAGGGCTATTCACATTCAACCCCGCTGGGGTTGGCCCACGTTGTTTTTATCCCAGTTTCACCCGGGGCTACTCACATTAAAGTCTTTCAGGCTTTCTGCAGATGGTGTTTTTGCTCAATAGTAATCCGAACCTCGAACGGTGCCAACGCCGAGAACGGTTAATATTAGCAATGACGCCCGGACCCAAAATTTTCGCAACGCCGTTTTTCCGTAAATTGCAGACAATATGGACGCGGAGACAATAGAAAGAAAAACGAGTAGCAATATAGAGGTGCTGGGAGCGCGGGTGCATAATCTGAAGAATATAGACGTAAGCATACCTAAGAATAAACTGGTGGTGATAACGGGTATCAGTGGCAGTGGCAAGTCGTCGCTGGCATTTGATACGATTTTTGCGGAGGGGCAGCGGCGGTATATGGAGAGTTTTGCGGCTTATGCGCGGCAGTTTATGGGCGACCTGGACCGGCCGGATGTGGATAAGATAACGGGGCTGAGCCCGGTGATTTCGATAGAGCAGAAAACTACTAACCGCAATCCACGGTCTACCGTGGGTACGGTGACCGAGGTGTATGATTTTATGCGATTGCTGTATGCGCGCGTGGCGGAGGCTTTTTCTTACAATACGGGTAAGAAGATGGCGAAGTTCAGTGAAGAGGAGATAGTGGCGCATATAAAGGAAAACTTTGCGGGTAAGAAGATAATGCTGCTGGCGCCGGTGGTGCGCGGGCGTAAGGGGCATTACCGCGAATTGTTTGAGCAGCTGCGCAAGCAGGGTTACCTGAAGGTGCGCATAGATGGTGAAGTGGTGGACCTGAAGGAGCGCATGCAACTGGACAGGTACAAGATACACGATATAGAGCTGGTGGTGGACCGGCTTGCGGTAAACACTGAAGGAAACGTGCGCCTGGCGCAGAGCATACAGAAGACTTTGCAGATGGGCAAGGACCTGATGTTTATAGCCGATGCTGACACGAATGCGATAACGCAATACAGCAAGACACTGATGTGCCTGGATACAGGTCTTAGTTATGAAGAGCCATCGCCGAATACGTTTTCGTTCAACTCGCCTTATGGGGCTTGTCCGAAGTGCAAGGGATTGGGTGCAGTGTATGAGGTGAATATGGAAGAGGTATTGCCTGACATGAGCAAGAGCATTACTGAAGGCGGCATTGCTCCGCTGGGCGGGGAGCGGGATGCGTGGGCTTTTCAGATGGCAACCATACTGGCAAAGAAGAACAAAATACCGCTTGATAAGCCGCTAAGTAGTATTCCGCAGAAGCAACTGAATATATTGCTGTATGGCAATGAGGAAGGGGTGATCACTTATTCGAATGATGAGGTGGAAACTTATCACGAACAGGTGGTGCAGCACAACTACGAAGGGATTGTAAATATGGTGATGCGTTGGTTTACCGAAACCTCATCTGAGGGAGTGCGGACATGGGCTGAAAAATTTATGGTGCTCAATCCATGTCCGGAATGTAATGGAGCGCGATTGCGTAAGGAGAGTCTTTGGTTTAAACTGGATGGGAAGAATATAGCAGACCTGTCTGACAAGTCGCTGCAGGAATTAATGGATTGGTTTGCGGGCCTGGAAAAAAGGATAGACAAGAAACAGAACACAATTGCCAAAGACATACTTAAAGAGATACGCGACAGACTGCACTTCCTGCTGGATGTGGGTCTGCATTACCTCACCCTTGGTCGCCCCACGCGCACACTGAGCGGTGGGGAGTCGCAGCGCATAAGGCTGGCCACGCAGATAGGCTCGCAGTTAACAGGTATTACTTACATACTGGATGAGCCCAGCATAGGCCTGCACCAGCGCGATAACCAACGACTGATAAAAGCACTGAAGAGCCTTCGGGATGGCGGCAACAGCGTGCTGGTAGTAGAGCATGATAAAGATATAATGCTGGCATCAGATCACCTGATTGATATTGGGCCGGCAGCGGGTATGCACGGTGGCAGGATAGTGAGTGAAGGCACTCCTGGTGAAGTGCTGCTGATGAACACAACCACCAGCGCCTACCTGAACCGCACTATGAATATAGAAGTGCCAACGGAACGCAGAAAAGGCAATGGTAAGAAGCTGACACTGGACGGCGCCACAGGCAACAACCTGAAAAATGTTTCGATAAAACTGCCGTTGGGCACTTTTATATGCGTAACTGGTGTGTCGGGCAGCGGCAAGAGTACTTTGATCAACGATACGCTGTATCCCATACTGGGCAGGCATTGCTATCACAACTTCAAGCAGCCGCCCATGCCTTATAAAAAGGTGAGCGGACTGGAGCATATAGATAAAGTAATAGAAATAGACCAAAGCCCTATAGGCCGCACGCCGCGCAGCAATCCGGCTACTTACTGCGGGTTCTTCAATGAGGTGCGGCAGTTGTTTTCGCAGGTGCCGGAAGCGAAGATAAGGGGTTATACGGCGGGGCGGTTTTCGTTCAATGTAAAGAGTGGCCGCTGCGAGGAATGCCAGGGTGGGGGAATGCGCGTGATAGAAATGAACTTTCTGCCAGACGTATATGTGCAGTGCGAAAAATGCAATGGGCGACGCTACAACCGCGAGACACTGGAGATAAGATACAAAGGCAAATCAATATCGGATGTGCTGAATATGACTGTTGATGAAGCGGTGGAGTTCTTCATCAACGTGCCCTACCTGCATCGCAAAATTAAAACGTTACAGGATGTGGGCCTGGGGTATGTAACACTTGGGCAGAGCGCGGTGACACTAAGCGGCGGAGAGGCCCAGCGCGTGAAGCTGGCTACAGAACTGAGTAAGCGCGACACCGGCCAGACCATTTACATTCTCGATGAACCCACAACCGGCCTGCATTTCGAAGATATACGGCACCTGCTATCGGTCCTTAATCGCCTTGTTGATCGTGGAAACACTATCCTTGTCATCGAGCACAACATGGACGTAATAAAGGTGGCAGACTATGTGGTGGATATGGGCCCAGAAGGTGGCGGGGGGGGAGGAAAAGTGGTAGGCGCGGGTAGCCCGGAGGATATTGCGAAGATAAAGGAGAGTTATACGGGGTTGTTTTTGAAGGAGGAACTAAGATAATGGGATTTATAAAACCCACGCGTTGAAAGAAGAATTGATTTAACCATTTTGTTCATAATTTTATATTAGACCTCAATAGAAACAGATGCTAGGCTACAATTTTTCAAAATTCAATCCCGACGAGAACAGCAAGTCACCATTTGATAAAATGCTGGACCTCTTCATGGAATTATTGCAATATACCAATGGCGATGCTTCAGAAGCTTTGCACTGGATGACACAGTTGGACAAAGAATACAAATTAACTGATAAAGATTATGGCATAGGTGATTTCATCGAAGACCTGAAAACACATGGCTACCTGAAGGAGAATGAAAATGATGGAAGTTTCAAAATTACCGGAAAGACTGAACAGACAATTCGTAAACGCTCGCTTGATGAAATCTTCGGTAAATTAAAGAAAGCAAAGCAAGGTAGCCACCGCACCTTTAAGACAGGGCAGGGCGATGAGCCAAATCCTGAGACGCGACCCTACGAATTCGGCGATGCCCCCGAGAGTATCAACTATACAGGCAGCCTGCACAATGCGTTTGTGAATCACGGTATTGAGATCTTTACCATGCACCAGGACGATCTGGAGATACATGAAACAGATTTTAAGGCCCAGACATCTACTGTGCTGATGATTGATATTTCGCACTCAATGATTTTGTACGGCGAAGACCGCATTACCCCGGCAAAGAAAGTGGCAATGGCACTTAGCGAGCTGATCACTACAAGGTATCCTAAAGACACACTCGATATTGTTGTATTCGGGAATGATGCCTGGCAGATAGAAATGAAAGACCTGCCGTACCTGGAAGTTGGTCCATACCATACCAATACAGTCGCCGGCCTGGAACTGGCTATGGATATACTAAGGAAGCGCAAGAACCCGAATAAGCAGATATTCATGATCACAGACGGCAAGCCCACCTGCCTTAAGATTGGTAATAAATACTACAAGAACAGTTTCGGTATTGACAGCAAAATACTCAACCGAACGCTTAATCTTGCCGGACAGTTGCGCAGGCTAAAGATTCCCATCATCACATTTATGATCGCTAACGACCCTTACCTCCAGTCATTCGTCAGGAACTTTACAGAAGTAAACGGTGGCAAAGCATTCTACTCGTCCCTGGATGGCCTCGGCAACTACATCTTTGAAGACTATGAACGGAATAAAAGAAAGACCGTGAGATGAGGAGACCCAAAACCCCAAACCCCTGAAGGGGCTTCACAGAGTTGCAAAACATGGCGCAGCAGATTTCTATTCAGCAGGAGAAAACCTGAAATCGCTAAATTGAAAAACAATGGTTGACCACAAAGAACTACAGCTACTAAACAGTGGTATAACTTTAGAGGGCCGGGGCGTTCTAAGACACCAGCGTCCCCACTGGTTTGCCGGTGACTACATTCAACAGGTTGCCCGATTTGTTCATGTCGAACACAATGATGGGCAGGTTATTTTCCTGGCAAAGCGTGAAGGCGGTCATGTCCATCACTTTCAGATTTTTACCGATAACCTCAGTAAATGAAAGTGTTTCAAAACGGGTAGCTGATGGGTCCTTTTCCGGGTCGGCACTATAGATGCCATCTACACGGGTGCCTTTCAATATCACGTCTGCGTTGATCTCTATTGCCCTTAATGAACCTGCAGTATCTGTTGTAAAGTAGGGGTTACCTGTACCTGCTCCGAATATAACAACGCGTCCTTTTTCCAAATGGCGCATTGCTCTTCTGCGGATATACGGCTCTGCAACCTGTTCCATTTTTATGGCACTTTGCAGACGTGTGTTCACCCCTTCTTTCTCCAGCGCTGCCTGTAATGCCATGCCGTTAATAACTGTAGCCAGCATACCCATATAATCTCCCTGTGCCCTTTCTATGCCGGTCTCGGCTTCGTTCATGCCACGGTATATGTTCCCGCCGCCTATTACTATAGCCACCTGCACACCAATATGGGTTATTGATTTGATCTCCCTGGCATAAACCTCCAGCATCTTTGGGTCAATGCCGAAATTACGTTCACCCATCAGCGACTCACCGGAAAGCTTTAAAAGAATACGACTATACTTTGGTAGCATATTTTACGTTGTTAGATTCTATTTAACTGCAAAGAAATAAAAAAGTTCACTGTTTTCCCGACAATTGTCCTAAAAGATATTTTATATTTATCCCGAAACAGGCTTATGTACAAAAGGATATATTTTATTGGAATTGTTGCGTATGTAGTAATGTTCCTATTTGCTATCCAGTTTTACAAGGAAAGGATCATTATCCTGGATACGGCCTTTACATTATTTCACATTATAAACGATCACTTTTTTTCAATCCAGGTTTATCGTTTCGGTGATGTTTTTAACCAGTGCTTTCCTTTACTCGCGACGATGGCTGGTTTATCCCTGAATGCTGTTATACTTTGCTACTCGCTCGGGTACGTGAGCTATTATTTTTTATGCTATCTGGTTGCCGGTACATTCTTAAAACAATACGATTTTGCACTTACCATCCTGTTGCTTAACCTCTTATTTGTTTCCGATACCTTTTACTGGGTTACTTCACAATTGCCGCAGGCTTTGGCATTTTTGATGGTAGTACTCGCATATCTCAGAAATAATCAAGATTCTGATACAAAACTATTGACATGGATAATGGCCATCTTTGGTTTGGTGACCGTTGCGTTTTTTCATCCGCTGGCAGTTTTTGTCTTAGCCTATGCTGTATTCTTTTTTGTAAGCAGAAAAGAGCCCTTTTTGAACAAAAGGATTCTATATGGGATTGTGCTCATTTTCGTACTTGCTATCGAGGTTAAAGCAATTGAATTTGAAACGCCTTATGAGCACTCATCAATGAGCGGACTCAAAAATTTCATCACTCAATTCCCTGATTATTTTACCCTTTATTCCAATAAAAGGTTTTTACTGAATTGCGTTTCAAAGTATTATTGGATACCAATAATGTTTGGAGGTGTTGTTATTTTTTATGGAACAAAAAAGAGTTGGAAGAAATTGCTTTGGTTTCTTGCTTTCTTTTTTGGGTATTTGCTATTGATAAATGTGTCCTACCCCTCAAATGCCACACCCGTTTTTTACATCGAAAGTCTATACCTGCCGTTAAGTATTTTCCTGGGCTTGCCATTTGTATTTGAAATCCTGCCTTCAGTAGCTAAAAAAAGACTGGCCATTCCAGCAATAACTTTAATTACAGTTACGGGATTGGTCAGAATTTACTTAGCACATATACCATATACTGAACGCCTTGGGTATGAGCGAAAGTATTTAGATAAGTATGGTACTTCAAAAATTATTGTAAGGTCAAATGATAAGGATGATCAAATGCTACAGATGTTATGGGGAACGCCCTATGAGTTGCTACTCCTTTCAGAAAGCGAAAGACATCAACCGGCATCAATTATTATAGATAAAGACCCAATGTTCCGTCCCTGGGCAACTGGTATCAATAAGGCAATTATAGTTAATTGGGGCGTCTATTGGTACAAGGACCTGGATAATAAATATTTTCATTTTACAGACACGGTCTCCGGTTATACGATAATAAAATAAGGGCACACCTTAGCGCGCCCTTATGTTTTTATCCGGATTGAGTCTTATTATGCAAATGGCATCTTTACAACCTTTGCTTTTATAGCTTTGTCGCGTATCATTACATATACTTCACTACCTGATGATGCATGTTCTTTGGCAACATATCCCATGCCTATAGCCTTTCCCAGGCTTGGCGCCTGTGTGCCCGATGTGATGATGCCTATCTCCTTTCCTTCGGCGTTTTGTAAAATATGCCCATGGCGTGGAATACCTCTGTCCACCATCTCAAGGCCTACCAGTTTGCGGCTAACGCCATCTTTCTTATACTGTTCAATGATAGGACGTGCAGTAAAATCTTTGGTGAATTTGGTGATCCAACCCAGTCCGGCTTCAATAGGATTGGTAGTATCATCAATATCATTACCATACAGGCAGAAACCCATTTCCAGGCGAAGTGTATCACGTGCAGCAAGCCCTATAGGTTTCATACCGTGTTGCATACCCACCCTGAATATCTCATCCCATATTTTGCTTGCGTCATTACCTTTATCTTCAAAATAGATCTCTACTCCGCCGGCACCTGTATAACCGGTTGCACTTACTATCACATTATCAATACCGGCAAATTTCCCTTTAGTAAAAGTGTAGTATTTGAGATTAGTAATGTCCATATCAGTAAGCTCCTGAAGGTATTGGGTGGCCTTTGGCCCCTGCACAGCAAGCAGAGCGGTTTTCTCTGAGATATTGTGCATTTCAACGCCTTTGGTATTATGCTTACTTACCCAGTTCCAGTCTTTTTCAATGTTCGATGCATTCACCACCAGCATATAGCTTTTGTTTTGCTCAATACAGTAAACCAGCAGGTCATCCACAATGCCGCCATTATCATTAGGCAGGCAGGAATACTGTGCCTGGCCATCAGCAAGTTTGGATGCATCATTGGTGGTAACACGCTGTATGAGGTCCAGTGCATCAGGTCCCTTCAAAATAAATTCACCCATGTGGCTTACATCAAATACTCCTGCATTAGTGCGAACGCAATGATGTTCTTCATTGATACCTGTATAGGATATAGGCATATTATATCCGGCAAATTCTGCCATCTTTGCGCCCAGCGCAATATGTGTTTGTGTAAACGGTGTATTTTTCATTTTATTCTTTTAATTGGCTGCAAAAATAAGCTACTGATCCATTTTTTTATGTTTTTGTTTCATCTATTATTATATCGGTTATGAGTTGCATCAGGTCTCCCCTATATAATGTAACTGAATTATATCAATTCAAAATATTATTCTGACAGGTAAAATTTCATTTATTTTTCTTTAGTACTTTTAGTGATGTATTTCAGTAAAAGCTCTTTATTAATTCTGACCCCAATGTCATTAACTTAAGCAACTATGTCATTTCCGACACTACATTCAACCCCGTTGGGGTTGTGGCCTATATCTACACTACCACCGGTTTTCACCGGCGGCTATGAGTGCCAGGCATGGTATTAATCAATAGGGTGCAAGGCCCGAATGCGCCTTACAGCAGGAAGCATTAGCTTAAAGCAAGGGTGTCGCAGGTGACTGCGAATCTGAAAGAAGCTGGCGGTAAAAGTCTGAACCGACGGACAGGAAGTACATCAGGCGGGGTTTATACAGGTGATGTTGCATAGGAAACAAAAGCCCAATACTGTACGAGTATAACAACGTAAATGCAACGGTTGAATGGGCTGAAAGATTAATATTTTACCCTGGGATATCTGTTAGTGAAGTTGGCGGCGTTACGCTTGAGTGGCAAAGCGGCAAACTGATAGCAGCGATGTTATCGGGCACTGGCAGAAGTCAGCAGAGGTCATAGTAAGTGGAAAACGAGACGGTATAGATCACCGCTAAGAACCTCAACGCAACTGAAGGGCCGAATGTTAGAGTAAAGTGAAGGCAATAGGCATTTTACCGGAGGAGACATGTCTTGGCGGGAGAGACGCAATCCCGATGGCAATCGGGAGCGTCTCTATGAGTATAACGTCTGGGTGCTTCGATTGGGCGGAGAATATGGGCTGCCAGTCGGAGGCCCTGCCTACCGGCAGGCAGGTTTCGTTTTTATTGGTGGGTTTAAGACTCCGCTTCGCTCAAGTCTTAAACCGGTGGGGGTATTAATTTGGAAGCGGGACGCTTCGGTATATGTGGACGAAGCGAAATGCTTACAACCAGTGGGTTTTTTTTGAGTTGCTTTTGTGAAGATGGATAAAAAGGGTTTGCCGTGGGTTATATTAGGGCGTGTTTTGTTGTGTTTTGTTCAGGCAACTAAATATTTTTTAGCCCCCTGCTCTGCTCTGCTCTGCCTACCGGCAGGCAAGTGACCCGGATCATTTCCTGGCTAGCGAGGCTCTGCATATTGTTCTTCCTATTTTGTGGGATTAAAATTTCTATTTTTGTTGATAGTCTGGTATTAACTTTGCCACTATAAAAAACGATCACGAAATGAAATACATTTTTTGCTGCCTATTTCTTCTCTGCTTTGCTAACGCCTTTAGCCAGTCTGTTGATACATTTGAAGTCCGGTACCCGCTCAGGGAAACGGTACTTAATAAAAAGTCCATAGCATACCTTGACAAACTGATCAGTAAAAATAAACTTGCACCGGGGCAGAAAATAATGCTGCTGGGTTATGCAGACTATCGCGGCACTGCGGCTCATAACGACACTGTTTCCACTGAGCGTGCCACAGGCATACAGGATTACCTCATCTCAAAAGGTTTCAGTAAAAGTGATATAACTCAGTGTATGGGTAAAGGCAAGATCGAACGCCCCGGTATGACTGGTAAAAGCGGATATGCACCCGACAGAAAGGTGTTGATAATAACGTCTAATGCAGCAACAAAAATGGACATCAAGGAATTGCAGGTAAATGAAACGGTTACCCTCAGAAACATTTTTTTTGAAGGTGGTCTGCCAGACATTGCGCAATCATCCATGCCCGAACTTGAGAACCTGTATAACTTTATGCAGCAAAATGCAAAAGTAACCATACAGATAGAGGGGCATGTATGCTGCAAGGGAATACCCACTGTAAATGAGGGACCCTATAATGATGATAAGGTGCTTTCGCAATTACGTGCACAATCCATTTATAAATACTTAACCGCAAAAGGAATCAATAAAGACCGTATGAAGTACATAGGCTTCGGTACTTCAAAACCTAAGGTATATCCGGCCCGTACGGAGAATGAACAGCAACAAAACCGCAGGGTGGAAATCAGGATTTTGAGTAAGTAGTTATACTTCACGCGGTATAAATAAGTGCAAAAAAAGTCTCACGCAAAGGTGCAAAGGCGCGAGTAATAATTTTTTGGTAATAAACGCTTTATGAAGTTGTTAAGCTCGCAAAACCCGTAATGATATATGCACTATTTTATCCCGTTTACAGTATAAGCTTGCAAACCCAGTATGTTATGCACTAACCTGCCTGCCGGTAGGCAAGCTTATCCGGTTTGGAGAATAATGACTACCTGCGCTCGTAAATCAGTAGTCGCCGTAAGGGCTGCTATGCTTCCTGAAATCACCACGCTTCCAGGCTTCAAAAAATTCGCCCCATGCCAGAGGATTCAGAATATTCATCGGTTTCTGCTGCCCGTAGTACACCGCATCATTTGCCTGTTGCCGGAGCACTCTTGATTGAGATTCATGTCCGTCATGAGGTAAGGTATACGCCAAAACCCTGAGCAGGTATGCATCGGTATTTTTTCGTCCCAGTTCATATTGGTCATTAGGAATGCGCCAGTGCTGGAAGGCATAATCAAATCCCTGTTTGGAAGGCAATGGACGAATAATTGTCTCAGGCAGGTAAAAAGTATCCTGTACCATCAATTGAATGAGTGAAAAGTATTGCCCCTTCAGGTCTTTTGATACAGCAAATTCTTTAGGTCTGAACCCTATACATGAAAACTCAAGTGTATCGCCTTTGTAGCAGACTATTGAAAATACGCCGGTATATTCAGACTCTACACCCCGATTTTTATTTTTCACCTGTATAGTTACATCAGGTACCGCACGCAGGCTGTCGGCTGTCATGGTAACACCGTTTATCTGGATGATATCGGTGGTTTGGGCAAATGTATTACCTGTTGCAAAAAGGCAGCAGATAATAAATAAGAAATTCAGCAGGTACTTTAGTTTCATATGACTGCAAAGCTACGTTGTTTTGCAATTTAGCGATAGTAACAGATGTTATAAAAGAACTAATGTTTTTTGACAAAGGCTATCATCTTCACTCGATTGCCAATCAATAGCCTTCATTAGATATGACCAGGGGAATAAAAAATTTATTGGTTAACAACCATTTTTGCAGTCCATGTCCCGTGATCGCCGGTTGCTGAAAGGAAGTACACACCCGGTGGGGTATCTAGTCTGATATCTGTTGGTTTATTTGTTGTTATAGAAATAGTCTTTACTTTTTCGCCAAGGATATTGGTAATAACTACCTGCATATTTTCGTTTAAATCTGATTCTATTATAATGGTAAATTCGCTTTTGTTTGGATTGGGGTAGATTTTTATCGTTTCATTGATGCCAGCTACAAGGGGGTTATTTGCAAATGGCAATGCGATTTTGCGAATACGGTTATTATACGAATCTGCAATGTAAAGATTGCCATATTTATCAGTGGTAACACCGAATGGGGTACTTAACTCTGCTACAGTGGCTTGTCCGCCATCACCGAGGAAGCCGGATGTTCCATTTCCCGCGACCGTTGAAATATATCCTGCACCATTCACTTTACGGATTCGCTGGTTGTCATTGTCGGTAATATAAACATTACCATAATTATCAGCCGATACCCTATATGCGTTCTTAAATGCTGCTGATGTAGCTGGTCCGCCATCTCCACCAAAACCTACCGTACCGTTTCCTGCAAATGTTGAAATTATTCCAGCTGGATTGACCCTGCGAATTACATTATTCGATAGGTCTGCAATATATACATTGCCATGCTTATCAGTTGATAGTCCTGTTGGTGATGAGAGACTGGCATTGCTTGCCGGGCCGCCATCGCCATTATAGCCGACTAGTCCATTGCCTGCAAAAGTGGTAATAATACCCGCGGTATTTACTTTTCTAACGCATTGGTTTGGCGCATCAGCAATGTATAAGTTACCGGAAGTATCAAATGCAATATACCAAGGAAGGTTTAACCCTGCGGCAGTTGCGGGGCCACCATCGCCTGAAGTAGCAGTGGTTCCATTACCTGCAAAATTGGTAATAATACCAGAAGTACTCACCTTTCGAATCCTGTGGTTATAAAAGTCTGCTATATATACATTGCCAAATTTATCAATGGCCATAGAAGAAGGGCCATTCAAGGAAGCAGCAGTAGCAGGTCCGCCATCTCCGCTATATCCTGCAG
>CAIMDZ010000159.1 GCA_903839875.1 uncultured Bacteroidota bacterium | reverse complement strand
TTACTTGGTATTTTCGGTTTGGGTGGTTCCGAAATGGTAATCATTCTGATAATCGTATTATTGCTGTTTGGCGGTAAAAAAATACCTGAACTGATGAAAGGTCTTGGTAAAGGCGTGAAGGAATTTAAAGACGCTTCGAAAGGTGAGGACGAGAAAAGCAATAGCGCTACTCCTGAAAAGAAAGACTAACTTTTGTTTTAAATAAACATTACAAATTCCTCTGTAATTACAGGGGATTTTGTATTTATTATATTCCTTAATTTGTGAAAACCTACAATTCTCTATCCGAAGTTCAATCGGATTTATTCGACCATAAAATTTCGTGTGCAGCACTTGTTCAGCAATACTTTACGCGTATTGATGAAAAGAAAAATCTGAATGCTTTTACTGAAGTGTTTGAGAAATCAGCCATGGTAAAAGCAAGGGAAGTGGATGAAAAGATAAAATCGAAAACACAGGGAAAGCTTGCCGGTATGGTGATAGCGCTGAAGGATAATCTTTGTTATAAAGGACATAAAGTATCTGCTTCATCAAAAATACTGGAAGGGTTTGAATCGTTATATAGTGCAACTGTGGTAGAACGATTGCTGGCTGAAGATGCCATTATCATTGGCAGATGCAACTGTGATGAATTTGCAATGGGAAGCTCCAACGAAACTTCTGCTTTTGGTAATGTACTTAATCCATTGGATATATCGCGTGTTCCGGGAGGTTCTTCGGGCGGTGCTGCTGCGGCTGTGGCTGCAGATTTATGTATGGCAAGTCTGGGGACAGATACAGGTGGTTCTATTCGTCAGCCTGCTTCATTCTGTGGAGTAGTTGGTTTAAAACCGACTTATGGCAGAGTATCGCGTTATGGTGCTATTGCTTACGCTTCGTCGTTCGATCAGATTGGGCCTATTACCAAAAATGTGAGAGATGCAGCATTGATAATGGAAGTGATGGCTGGCAAGGATGAATACGACAGTACTGTTTCTTCAAAACCGGTTCCTGAATATTCGAAAAATAGTACTTCAAAACCTGCCAACCTTCGCATTGCATATATCAAAGATGTGATAGAAAGCAATGGTTTGAATCCTGAAATAAAAGCTAAAGTATATGCTACAATTGAAAAGTTGAAAGCTGCCGGACATACTGTAGAGTCGGTTGACTTCCCTTATATTGATTATCTGGTTCCTACCTATTATGTGCTGACAACTGCAGAAGCGAGTTCAAATCTGGCACGTTATGATGGAGTTCATTATGGATATAGAAGCAAAAATGCAACTGACTTGGAATCTACGTATAAAAAATCCCGTTCAGAAGGTTTTGGAACAGAAGTGAAACGAAGAATAATGCTGGGAACATTTGTGCTTAGTGCCGGATACTATGATGCTTATTATTCGAAAGGACAAAAAGTAAGAAGGCTTTTGAAAGATAAAACCAATGAGATTTTAAGTAAATACGATTTTATTATTTTGCCGACAACACCGGGAACTGCATTCAAATTTGGAGAACATAGTGCCGACCCGATTGCGATGTATCTGGAGGATATATTTACAGTGCAGGCAAATATTACCGGAGTTCCGGCGATTTCGTTGCCAATTGGAAAACATAGTAACGGTTTGCCGTTTGGCATTCAGGTAATGGGGAAACCGTTTTCGGAAGCAGATTTATTCTCTTTTTCTGAATATCTGATGGAACTTTAGGTGGTATTTGTTGTGAACTATTAAATAGTCGAGCAAAATAAATGAAAGATAATAAATAAAAAGCTCCACTGATTTGGGGCTTTTTTAGTTTTTTGGCA
>CAIMDZ010000158.1 GCA_903839875.1 uncultured Bacteroidota bacterium | reverse complement strand
GGGCATGCCCCCCGACAAACAGGGAAAGTTCTACATTCCTTGTTGCCAATTTCTCTGCATTCCTTGTTACGAATTTCTCTGTAGTCTTATTTACCGATTACAAGTTCCTTCTGAAATGTCATCAAGACATGTTGGTTGCTCTAATTTACCATACTCATCACTTACTACCAGACCTGTATGAACTACAGCGCCTGGCATCTAAACGAAAGGTTACGCCCATAGACAGATACATAAATGCATCGCCGGAGATATCCCTTTTATTGCTGCCCAACTGGGCTGAAAAACCGCACTGAAAATTGAAAAAGACATATTTATATCCTGCCTCGGCATTTATGTAGGGCTGCACAAAGAGGAAGTTGCGGCCGGTGAGTTCCACAAACTGGGCAGGATTGCTGCTTACCTGCCGGTACACAATCGAGTCGGCATGAAACTGGTAATACTGCTGCATCGAGGCCTGCACACCGCCCGTCACAGATATGTCTTTATTTTTAAACCCGACATCTGCCTGCACAAAGAAACGGTGGTAGCGGGTATCGAAATAATGGTAAGGCGCCTGGTCTGCTGTCATTGATCCGTTGCCGTACCCACCGTACACCTCTAACATTCCTTCGCGCCCCATCCGCGTAAAGTAGCCCGCGCCTGCTTCTATGCGGTTGCCCCTCAGATTGACTTGTGTTTTATTAAAGCTGTCGCTGGTGGTGCTGTTGAATCGTGAATACAAGTCGGCCATCCTGTCCGGCATTGACCGGTAGGAGGCAATGATACCAATATGGTTCGCCGGTGCATATGCTATGTCTGCTTCCGGTGCAAAAAAGGCTCTGCCGGTCTGTAGCTTCACACTTGCTGTTGCTTTTAGTTCGTTCGCTTCCATGAACGTAGGCACATTAGCCCTCTCGGGATAATACAGCCGCCGTGAGCAGGAACTCAGCAGGGCGATAAACACGGTAAGCCAGAGTAAACGAACGCGCATATGTAACAAATATACGGACAAAAAATGTGGAGGATATTTAGTATCGTAATCACCGGACGGTAAAAATAAGTGCATTTGATTGGATGTTACCAAATACTAATTGCATCAAGTAGGTGCCCGTAGGCAATTTGTTATCGTTTACGACCGCTACCCTGTATAAATTGTATCGCTTTACTATTGAGTGGCCTGGCTTGATTATCCTATAATAAGGTTTCATCCGTTCCTGCCATTCTTCGACAATATAAACACTTGATGACATAAAAGCCCAACTGCTATATTTTAACGCAGATTTCTTTGATTTCATATCCAATAAGGAGACGTGATATGGTCCATATGACTCTGACGTATCAAATAATATATTCTGATCTGTATCGGCAATATTTGTCAATGTTACTTCTATCATAATATCATCGGTATCACGGAAGTTGTTTCGCAGCAGGTTTATAGATAGCTTAAGTCCAGTGTATTTGACACTTGCGGTATCCGCGGCCAGCTTTGCCTCTTCCTCTTGTTCTCTTATAGTTTTCTTATGTATCAGGTAATCTGGGGGAAACAGGATTAAGAAAAAAAATACAGCAGCCAGGATCAATACTATCCATTTGAGCATAACACGATTTTTGAGGCATTATAAAAATACGAAAGCCGCCCCGAATACCTAGGCGGCTTTCTATTATAAAATGTTAATTATTTCTTGAGGATATCATTTACTTGTCCGGTGCCTACTGTACGGCCACCTTCACGGATCGCACTAAATTGGCTGCCTCATTCTTGAAAGTAATTTATTTGCTTGCTCTAACTTTATTGGAAAAAGAACCGTTTTTGCTTCCGCATCAAGTTCATGGTTGACGGTAAAATTCATTCCGAATTTTTCCTTTCCGCCCTTAAGTTTTTTTTCTGCGGTCTTTCTCATTCTTTAATATTTAGCCAAAGTATCGTACTGATTTTCTTAAATCAAATTTACATAAAAAAAGCCGCCCCGAAACACGGAGCGGCTTTATATTTTTAATAGATAACAGCTTTATACTTTCTACTATCTACTTTTTACTAAATTCTTACTTGATAATCTCAGTTACCTGTCCGGCGCCTACGGTACGGCCACCTTCACGGATCGCAAACTTCAGGCCTTTTTCCATCGCGATTGGTGCGATCAGTTTAACCAGCAGATTCACGTTATCACCAGGCATTACCATTTCAACACCAGCCGGCAATTCGCACTCACCGGTTACGTCTGTAGTACGGAAGTAGAACTGTGGACGGTATTTGTTGAAGAATGGAGTGTGACGTCCGCCTTCTTCTTTGCTCAGTACATAAACTTCGCCCCTGAATTCAGTGTGCGGAGTAATGCTCTTGGGCGCGCAGATTACCATACCACGACGGATATCTTTCTTTTCAATACCACGAAGCAGGATACCTGCGTTGTCACCAGCCTGGCCCTGATCAAGTAATTTCTTGAACATTTCCACACCGGTACAAGTAGAAGTCTGAGCGGCTTCATTGAAACCAACGATTTCAACGTTCTCACCTACTTTAATTACGCCACGCTCGATACGACCGGTAGCAACTGTTCCACGACCAGTGATGGTGAACACGTCCTCCACTGACATCAGGAAGGGCTTATCAACAGCACGCTCAGGAGTAGGAATATAAGCATCCACAGCAGCCATCAGATCATCAACCGCCTGTATCCATTTTGGATCACCTGCCAATGCGCCTGTAGCAGAACCCTTGATGATAGGTGTATTGTCACCATCATATCCGTTTTTACTCAATACTTCGCGGATTTCCATTTCCACCAGTTCCAGGATCTCTTCATCATCAACAAGGTCAACCTTGTTCATGAATACCACCATACGTGGAACGCCTACCTGGCGGGCCAGCAGTATGTGCTCCCTTGTTTGTGGCATAGGACCATCGGTAGCAGCCACTACAAGGATAGCGCCATCCATCTGGGCAGCGCCCGTGATCATGTTCTTTACATAGTCAGCGTGGCCGGGACAATCAACGTGAGCATAGTGGCGGTTGGTTGTCGAATATTCAACGTGTGCTGTATTAATTGTGATACCGCGTTCTTTTTCTTCAGGAGCAGCATCAATTTCATCATATCCTTTCTTCTCTGCCAGGCCTCTTGACGACAGAATCAAAGTGATAGCTGCAGTTAAAGTGGTTTTACCATGGTCAACGTGACCGATGGTACCAATGTTTACGTGGGGTTTTTCCCGCTTAAAGGTCTCTTTTGCCATTGTTATTTTTTTTAAAGCTGTTTTTTAAAATTATTGTTTGTTATTATTGACGCCAACCCAGGCGCTTATCACATTTTTACCGCACCGTTTCATTCCCACACTATTTCATTTCCACATTTACTCATTTTCACATTCAAAATGAGCTGTTAGGCAGTCCCGATAGCTATCGGGAGAACTGCCGACCTTCCCGATCAATCCCGATAACTATCGGGAGGGATGCTCTGTCTTTTGAGCTGTTAGGCAGGATTGAACTGCCGACCTCTTCCTTACCAAGGAAGTGCTCTACCACTGAGCTACAACAGCTGACTTCTAAAGAACTTCAATACTCCT
>CAIMDZ010000157.1 GCA_903839875.1 uncultured Bacteroidota bacterium | reverse complement strand
TGCGACAATGATTTCATATAATAGATTGATAACTAATAGCAAAGTGTGCAAAAAAATAGGAAAATGCGACAATGTAACAATGATGTAGGGGCAGACCCATGTGTCTGCCCTGCGCAACGTGGGCCGCGAACTAAGGGTTGTATAACAACACGTACTACCACGAAGTGGTTACATCCCATAGCCACGATAGCTATCGGGGGGCATCGCCCATCGAACGCGCCGCGGACGGAAAAAAACAATGCGACAATAATGCGACAATGATTTCACATAATAGATTGATAACCAATAGCAAGGTGTGCAAAAATGTGTGAAAATGCGACAATGGGGATAGGTAAATAATTTGCGAAATAACGGGGCTTTGATGAAACATGTTAGGTGTTTGTACTATTCGTTAAGAGATTTTTTCCATACCCCGAAACCTGTTGGGATATCAATCATAAATAATCGTACTTTTGCGCCCTACTTTTATTTTATATTTCAATTTGATGTTGCGGGAAGAGCCTATTAAAGCAAGATGGCATATAGCGGCGCTGGGGCGCGTACGGGATTACAACCAGCTATTAAAACCAAACCTGAGTGGTATGGTTGTGTTCAGCAGTGTGATCGGCTACCTGATGGCGCCGGGTATTGTTTTTTCTTTTACCGATTCATTATTGTGGCAACATATTATTACCCTTTTTGCAGGTGGTATGCTCGTTACGGGCGGGGCTAATACCATCAACCAGATACTGGAGCGCGAAAGTGACGGGCTGATGCAGCGTACCCGCCTGAGGCCTTTGCCCGACGGCCGTATGCATCATACGGAAGCATGGATATTTGCTACGCTTACAGGTATCAGCGGAGCGCTTTTGCTGGGATATTATTTTAACCCGCAGGCGGGGGCGTTGAGTTTCTTTTCTTTATTATTATATGCCTTTGCCTACACTCCTATGAAGAAGGTGCACCCCATTGCTGTGCTGATAGGGGCTGTGCCGGGGGCGCTGCCGCCATTGATAGGGTGGGTGGCTGCTACGGGTAGTTTTGGTATGGGTGGCTGGTTATTATTTACCATTCAGTTTTTCTGGCAGTTCCCCCATTTCTGGGCAATTGCATGGGTGGCATTTGATGATTACAGCCGGGCTGGTATACGTATGTTGCCTACACGGGAGAAGGAAACAAGATTTACGGGTATTCAGTGTATGATGTACAGCCTGGTACTTATACCAATGGCCATAATGCCGCATTTTGCAGGGCTTACCAATTCAATCGGTATGTGGGTGTGTATTGGGTGCGGGGTCATGTATTTTGCTGCATCGGTGGTGTTTTACCTGAAAAATGATCATAAGAGCGCACGGAGGGTGATGTTTGCATCGTTTATTTATTTGCCGGTGACGTTGCTGGCGCTGGTCATTGGGAAAATGTAAGAATTGGAATCGGGAATTTGGGATTAGGAATTTGGATTGTTGCGCTTTGTTTTTTTAGTTTTATTTTTTTAGTTTTTATAGTTATGAGTACAGTAGCTGAGAGTACGGGGGAAAAGAAACGGATTCATCCGCAGAAATTTATGATGTGGTTGGCGATGGCAAGCATGAGCATGGCTTTTGCCGGGCTTACCAGTGGTTACATGGTACGCGAGGCACAGGGCAACTGGCGGTATTATGATCTGCCGGCTGTGTTTACATGGTCAACAGTGGTAATTTTTATCAGCAGCTTTACTGTTCACTTTGGAGTAAGGGCATTTAAGAAAAGGGAGATGCCGAAGTACAGGATGCTGATATCTGCGACATTATTGCTGGGTATAGCTTTCGGGGTGATGCAGTTCCTGGGCTTTTACCAGTTGTACCACCAGTTGCAGCATGTAAGGATTAACGGCCAGGTACTTGACGAGGTTTCTGCAGTGCGGGTGAACGGCAATCCAAGCGAATCATTTTTGTTTATTATTGCCGGTCTGCACTTAGCGCATTTTCTGAGTGGAATAATCGCGTTGTTAATTGTATTTTTCAAAGCATTCAGAACTAACGTAAAAGTTTATAATACTACAGGTTTGGAGATAACTTCCATGTATTGGCATTTTGTTGATGCATTGTGGATATATTTATTTGTCTTCTTTCTCGTAAATCAATAAAATTTTATAGAAATTCGCACGCGGATTAAAATTTTTGTTACTTAAAAACGTCTATGTCACAAACAACAGTAGTTACAACAGCTCCGGAACCTAAGCTTTGGGCCGGGGGACGCTCGCCTTACAATGTGAGTTATGGTAAAATGATGACCTGGTTTTTCCTTTTATCAGATGCCCTAACCTTCGGAGCCTTTCTAATCGCATATGGTACAACCCGTTTTTTCAGTTCGGTATGGCCGGATGCAAACACAGTGTTCAAGGCTTTTCCATTAATACCTGAACGATTTCCAGTGCCTCTTTTGTTTGTGAGTTTAATGACCTTTATTCTTATCATGAGTTCGGTGACTATGGTACTTGCCGTACATGCCGGACATTATGGCGACAAGAAAAATGTAGCAAAATGGTTACTCTGGACCATTATTGGCGGTATCTGCTTCCTGTCGTGTCAGGCATGGGAATGGACACACCTGAGCAGCGAATGTATCACTGCCTGGAGTACAGACCCATCACAGGTTCATCATGGCCTATGGGGCGCTTTTTCTGATTATACTACACCGCTGGATCAGTTTAAGCATTTCTTTTCTGAGAAGCAACAAAGCAGTATTGCTGCCAATGTAGATGCAACCCGTCAGGCAACGGGCAGTTTCTTTAACTATTTCTTTACCATTACCGGCTTCCACGGAGGCCACGTAACCTCTGGTGTAATTTTCAATATCCTGATATTGGTAAATACTGTTAACGGGGTTTACGAGCGCCGCGGACACTATGAAATGGTGGAAAAGATAGGTCTTTACTGGCACTTCGTAGATCTTGTGTGGGTGTTTGTGTTTACATGCTTTTACCTGCTGTAGTCTAAAGTCTAAAGTAGAAGGTCTAAAGTTTTGCGAGTGAAATATAAAAAGTAAAAAACTAAAAGTTAAAAACCATTTCGTCTAAAAATAATATTATTTAAAATGTCAGCAGCACATCATCAGGAGAATATTCAGCATTTATATGAAGGCGACCAGTCTAAGTTATATTCAGGTGTCATGCAGCATCATACCGATGTAAATTCGGAAGAAAGCAGGGCACAGGTAAAAAGGATATGGAAGGTATTCTGGATATTATTAGCAATAACCATTGCGGAAGTAATTGTGGGTATGTTTTTCAGCTACCGTTTGCATCCTGCAATCAAGGCAACCTTCTTTCTTGTGCTTACTTTACTCAAGGCCGGCTATATTGTATCCGTATTCATGCACCTTGGAGATGAGCTTAAGAATTTCATTGCAACCGTATTAATTCCGTTATTCTTATTTATTTGGTTTATTATCGCATTCCTTGCAGACGGTGGTTTCTGGCTGCGTATGAATGATGAGTCACCGGCAAGGCAAAGCATAGAACACGTTGTGAAATAATGGCAGAGAAGCAGTCTAATAAAAAGTTTTTTATGGGAATAGCGGTAGCAGTATTGCTACCGCTATCTTTTTATCTCATAGTCAATCACATGTCTAAGGGCGTTGTAGTTATGCCCCGCTATTATGGCATCGAAAAGATAGACAGCCAACTGACAGGCGACCAGAAACCGGATACCGTTTACCACAAAGTTGCCGACCTGGTTCTTACCAATCAATTTGGACAGAAGGTGTCTTTGAACAATGACCTTAAAGGAAAGATGCTGGTCATTGATTTCTTTTTTACTACCTGCCCTTCCATATGTCCAAGGCTGTCGGTGAACATGAAAATGCTGCAAACCAGCTTTAAGAAAGACCCCAAAAAAGAAACATCACTTGAAAATGATGTGCAGTTGATCTCTATTACCGTTGATCCGATCAGGGATTCCTTCCAGGCCATGCGTGCCTATGCCGACAGGTATGGAGCAAACCATGATCATTGGTGGTTTCTGACCGGAGATAAGAAGACAATTTATAATTTCGCACGTAACGAGTTGCACCTGACGGTTGGCCCCGGCGATGGCAGTGCAGAAGATTTTATTCATACAGAGCAGATCACCCTCCTGGATAAAGACAGGTTTGTGAGAGGTTATTACAACGGCCTCAACGATACTTCGGTAAGAAAGTGCGCAGATGATATTGTGCTGCTGACCATGGAATGGAAACACGCAAAGGGTAAGAAGTGAAATGGTTGACTTGTTGATAGGTTGACTTGTTGATAAGTTGACTGGTTTATAAGTTGATAAGTTGATTGGTCATTTTGGAAGTAGATGTTTGTGGATTTTGATGTTCGGTTTAATTTTTAATTTTAATTTATACTATGGGTGAGTTGAATCCGGTATTGCAGAGGAATGATAAGAAGGCGGCAATATATATATGGGCGGTTTCGGCGGTTATATGTGGGGCTGTTGTTTTCTTAACTAATGTAAAGCTGTTCCAGAATGTGAACCTGGGGTTCAATGTGCATTTGCTGGCACTCTTCAATGCAATAGTTAATGGTACGGTTTCTCTTTTGCTGGTAGCGGCATTTATTGCCGTAAAGAACAAGAAGTTTGTGTTGCACAAACAACTGATGCTGGTGGCTATAGTGCTGTCTGTATTATTCCTGCTTTCTTATATCGGCCATCACCTGCTTGCTCCCGAAACAAAATACGGTGGCGCCCACGACTGGGTTCGGACCGTCTATTTTTTTATACTGATAACACATATTGCATTGGCAACCATTATTTTGCCGTTTATATTGTTTACAGCATACCGGTCGCTGAGCGGTGATTATGCAAAACATAAAATGCTAGCAAGATATACATGGCCATTATGGCTCTATGTTAGTATTACCGGGGTATTGGTATATTTGCTGATCAGTCCTTTTTATTTAGTTTAAAGTATTTAGTCGAAAGTCGAAAGTTCGCGGGTCATTGGTAGTTAGTCTGCGAGTCATCGTTTGTAAGTATAAAGTAGAGTGTCTTATAGTAGTTTATGAAGAAGTTGGTTATGTTTGTTTTTTTGCTTTTGAATCTGGTGCAGCAGGCGTTGGCGCAGGGCTGTAGTGTTTGCACAAAGACGGCTGCAGGCCTTGATGAAAAAAGTGCAAGAGGGCTGAACGGTGGTATTATTTATCTGGCCTTTTTGCCGTTGGTGTTAATGGGCACCATTGGTTTTTTGTGGTACCGGCATAACCGCAATATACAAACTCCCGGAGGAGAGCTTTAGTACACTGGCTATTGCCGGTAATGGGATGCATGATTTGGTGATAGGGATAAATCAGAACTATTTAATTGCCTTCATAAATAATGTCCATGCGAAAATATCTTTTATCCGTAATCATTCTTTCAGGGTTCTTTTTCTTTTCTTCATGCAGGATGAATGTACTGAAAGGTGAAGGGAATAAAGTAACCAACACGCCAACGGTTCCTCCTTTTAATGCTGTGGTGGTTGATCTTTCATTGAAAGTTGTAGTTGATGTACAGGATGGCGCGCAGCCGTCGGTAGCTATAAGCGGTTATGAAAACCTGTTAAAGCATATTACAACAAAGGTTGAGAATAATACACTTACCATTTCTGATGACCTGGACGAGACCTGGACCATTGAGTGTAAAGATGTAGTAGTTAAAATTACTGTTCCTTCCATTGCCGCACTCAACTTAAGAGGCGCACCTGATGCCGAAATTCATGGTAATATCAAAGGACCGGATTTTAAACTTGATATTTCGGGTGCCAGCGATGTAACTATAGACAATGCTTCTGTTGATAACCTGACAATAAAATTTTCAGGTGCGGCCAATGTGTCAATAAAGGCAGGAACAGTTAAGACCGCTGAATACCGTATCAGCGGCACAGGAGATATAGATGCAAAGAAGCTGGAGGCAAACGAAGTGAATGCGGTGATCTCGGGGGCAGGTAATATTGACGTATGGGCTGTACAAAAACTGGATGCAAAGGTTAGCGGTACAGGCAGCATTTACTATAAAGGCAATCCGGTTGTTACAAAACATGTTTCTGGGTCAGGAACTATATCGGAAGCAAAATAATAATTTGCCGTTAAGGGTTTTTTGCTAAATTTAATCTAAACTAACAGCTATGGTTAACCTGAATTCACTTAGGATATTCCTTTTTTTGGCTTTGATCTTTATTTCCAGGATTAACGGGTATTCACAGACCGACGCTTTGGAGAAGAACCTTTGGTATAATGATGAGAAAACCGCCAAAATACAAATTTATAAGGCTGTAAATGGCCGGTTTTGTGGCAAGATAGTCTGGTTGAAGGAACCCAACAGGGACGGAAAGCCGAAAACGGATATGAATAACCCCGATAAAACTAAACGGAATGATCCTGAGCTGGGATTGGTGATTCTCTGGGGGTTTATGAAAGATGGGGAGACAGGGTATGAAGATGGTGAAATTTATGATCCTAAAAATGGCAAGACCTATAGTTGCAAAATGACGCTCCAGGGGAATGAATTGCATGTGCGCGGCTATATAGGCATTTCCCTTCTGGGCAGGACTGCCACCTGGACAAAGGCAGATTAGTTTTCTTTCCCATTTCAAGTATGCCTGATGTTCGGGCTTACTCTCTATTTTATCAAAGGGAAAAATAAGTCGTAATTTTATGCCGGCACATAAAATTAATATGGAGTTAATACTAATTCTGTATTATTAATCCTTATTAACAATGGCATTGATCAGTGCGGGCATCCTGGCCTGGAAAAGAGAAGATGGTGTTTTGAAAATGTTGCTGGTACATCCCGGTGGTCCATTCTTTGCAAAGAAAGATGAGGGTGCATGGTCAATACCCAAGGGTATATGTGAAGCGGGAGAAGACTTATTAGTTGCTGCGAAAAGGGAGTATGGAGAAGAACTTGGTTCCGCGATCAATGGTGAGTTCGCAACGCTTGAGCCAATAAGACAAAAGGGAGGGAAGGTTGTTTATGCCTGGGCGGTAGAAACTACAATGGATATTACAGTAAGCAGGTCAAATACTTTTTCTATTGAATGGCCTCCGAAATCCGGCAAAATGCAGGAATTTCCAGAAGTGGACAAGGCAGAATGGTTTACAGTAGCGGAAGCTAAGAAGAAAATAAATGCTGCTCAATCTGCTTTTGTAGCAGAGCTGGAAGATAAGCTGGCAGCAAAATGAAGATGGAGTAGTTTGAAAGTAAAATAATCATTACAAACCATTTACTGATATGGCGTCAATAATAAAAAGGTTAAGCGGATACAATGCAGGAATGTCTCCCGAGCTGCAACATTTGAAATGGACTGCACTAAAGGAAAGCCCTTTTCGTTTTTACAGGGGTACGTGCAATATTTTCGCACAGGATTTCACGAAACTGTATGTGAATAAGTACAAAGTAAATACATGGATATGCGGTGATCTGCATTTTGAAAATTTCGGATCCTATAAGGGTGAGAACCGGCTGGTTTATTTTGACCTGAATGATTTTGATGAATCTATACTTTTAACACCTGAGCCGGAGATAACAAGGTTCCTTACCAGTATTGTAATAGCAGCAGGGCAAATGAAAGTGCTAGCCATCAGCCTTCATAAAACCCTGCACGATATTATGGTTGCCTATGTCTCAACCTTAGTTGCAGGCAAGGCGCTGATGCTCGAAGCTGAGGTGGCGCATGGGGCCTTTAAAAAATATTTCGAGCGACTGGGGTCACTGGACAGGGAGGCATTTATAGAGAAGCGTACTTATAAACATAAAGGCGCGTTGTTGCTGAAAGCGGATAATGTTCACTTTACACCACTGACCGATAAACGGAAAACCAAGGTATATAACGGGCTGAAGCCGCTACTGAACAAAGGCAGGTTTGAGCATCTGATATTCGAAGATGCTGCATTCCGGATTGCGGGAACAGGCAGCCTGGGACTGGAACGATATTGTGTATTGTGCTTTAACAAGAAGAAAGGGAAACATTACCTGATAGATGTGAAAGAAGCCAGAAGCTCCTGCTACAGCAGTCTGGTGAAAACAAAACAACCTGGTTTTAAAAGTGAAGCAGACAGGGTAAATACTGTTGCCAATATGATGCAGTTTAATTCAGCGGCCTTTTCATCGAGTGTTAAAATAGATAACAAATGGTATATAGTAAAGGAACTGCAACGGCTGGAAGACAGGATGTCGCTGACGGATTTCGGCACTGATTTCGGTCAGCTTAGCGCGGTTGCATGCGAGATGGCAGTGCTTATGGCCTATGCCCAAATCCGCAGCAGTGGCCATATGGGTTCATCAACAGCAGATGACCTGAAACGGTTTGCAGAAAAGAAGCAGTGGCAGAAAGATATCATTGAGCTAAGCGGTGCCCTTGCCCAAAGGAACAACAAATATTACAATGAATTTATGAAAACACAGTAGGATATACTTCACGCTGCATTGATCTGTGCAAAAGAGTTTTCACCACCGCCGATGGCGGGGCAGGCAGCTAAGGCGCTATTTTATGTCATTTTATAAAACTCTTGTTGCGTTGTTAAGCCCGCAAAGCTCTTATTGACCAATACAAGTTTATCCGGTGCACATTATAAATATTAAAACAGGCGGTTAGCCTTGTGTATGAAAGTGAAAAATCTGATTACTATACTATTTTTGTTTATAGTATCGTGCGGGTGTATGGCCCAGACTATAACTAAGGATGATTGGCTGAAAACCATCAACGGCCATGCTATCAGGAAAGCGGGCAGTAAAAACGATTTCATGAATGCACCTGCCGGCCCGGCATTATATTTTTCTCAGGCGGGTAATACCAGGGTGCCTTACCTGGTATATGTACCGAAGATGTATAATCCTAAGGAGCCGTCAACCGTTGTTGTATTTCTGCATGGCGCTATACTGGCGCGGGATAGTTTTCAGTATAAGGAACCTTCGATAGCTTATGAACCGATATTTTCGATGGCAGACGAGTTTAATATACTGGTTGTTTTCCCGTTTGCGCGGGCTGATTTTGCATGGGGAAGAAATGAGCAGGCGAATGAAAACATTATCAGTATAACAGAACAGGTTGAACAGTTGTATCATGTGAATAAGAAAAAAGTATACATAGGCGGTATTTCCATGGGTGGGAATGCAACCTATTGGTTTGTGAAAAACAAGGCAGGGATATTTGCCGGGTTCTATGCATTCTCCTCCCTTCCCGGCGACGTGGCATTCAATAACATAACCGAAACAAAGCCGCTATACACCATGAATGCAAAGGATGATCAGACATTTAGCTATGGTGAAGTTGAAGGTATTTATAACCGCAACAAATTGAAAGTTCCCGGATGGCATTTCACTGGTGTGGCATCCGGCGGGCACCGGTTTATTTATGGTGATAAAGGAAAACAACACATGCAGGGACTGCTCAGTGAATTACTTGATATACGTATTATAGAACGTTGAACATTCTTTTCCGTTACCCGGCATTTTCTACGGCACAGAACTCACTGGTATCAGGGAAATGATGCTGAAATATAGAAAACAAAACGATTATAGAATATTTCTTAATGATGCACTTTTGAGTACCATTCCACTCCCTTTTTGTAATCCTGTGGCACACCTTTGCCATCCTCGTATAGTTTGCCTATTGCATCCATTGCATTTTGCATGCCTTTTTTGGCGGCCTTCAGGTACCATTCCATAGCTTTTTTGTAATCCTGATCCACGCCTGCCCCCATGTCATAGAGGCGACCCAAATATGCCATGGCGTTGGGATAGTCCTGAGCGGCAGCCTTGCTGAACCATTCGAAACCCTTTTTAGGATCCGCGGGTACACCTTCACCGTTCACAAACATCAGTCCCAGATCGTACATAGCAAGGGCATTGCCTTTGGCGGCTGCTTTCAGGAACCATTCCATCGCTTTTTTATAGTCTTGCGGAATTCCCCTGCCGTGGTAATAAATGATCGCTATCGAGGTCATACCGTCTATATACCCATGTTCAGCTGCTTTCAGAAACCACTTGCCTGATGTTACATAGTCACGAGGGCCATCGAAGTTGTCGCCCCTGGGGCTGTACATAACACCCAGTTCATACATGGCACGCTCATTTCCGGCATTGGCCGATTTTAAAAGCCAGTATTTTCCTTTTGCAGTATCTTGCGGTGTGCAAACGCCTGATTGATAGGCCGATGCCAGCGCCATCATTGCATATTTATCGCCTTTCTCAGCCGCAGCCTTAAAAGCAAGAAAAGTCTTAAGCGTGTCTATCGTCTGGTATTTTTTAAAAGAATCAGTAGCTCCGAATGCCCGCGCCCGTTCAGTAAGCCAGGGTAAAATGAGGAAACCGCTATATGCCCGCTTACCTTCTCCGTAATACACCTCTACAGGATTATTGGCAGTTTTAAAATACCATTCCAGGGCTTTATCGTAATCGGCGGGCTTGCCCATACCGGTTTCATTCATCACCCCGAGCATCATCATAGCAGGCGATACCCCTTTTTTACCAGCCTCAAGAAAATAGTATTCCGCCTTTTGAAAATCCTGCGCTACACATTGGCCAAACAAATACCGGTTGCCAAGGTCGAGCATGGTGGTGCTGTCTCCATGCCCGGCGCCCATTTTATAGTACTTCATAGCCTTTTCGCAGTCCTTTGGCACAGTTTCCTCGCCATAGTAGTACATATCTCCAAGGTATCCCATGGCCTGTATATTGCCTTCCTCAGCAAGGCGTGTGTATTCGGCTATTTCTTCAGGCGAGGTATATTGTGCCGGCCCGGCTGAATTGTGTTCCAGTATATCCATCATTGTATTCTGGGCATAAACGTGGTTACTGGTCATTACTGAGATCAATAAAATGATATACTTTACCATAAGGTTTGATTTATAGAATTAAAAGTAGCTATTATAAATGAAAAGGGAAAAAGGGTTGTTTTATCTATAAGGCAAACTTACCTGAGCTATTCTGTGCGAGGTTGCTGGTGAGGAACACCGGCAACGGGGAGGGCTGGGGCCATTTTTCTGAGTATTAATTTTGAAGATTTTCCCGTTGGGAAAGAGGTATCAGCATTTCCGGTTGTTTCCGGTTGTTCGGGGGTTGCCGGAAGTGGCTGAGATGCAGCAGGGGAAATGGTTTCAGGGTGGTTATCCACATTGGTTTCTTCCGGTAAAATATTTCCGGTTCCGGAATGGAATACCTGTTGGGCAAACTGCTCAAAAGCTTGCGCCTCGTGTTTTGGGATCGTATTACTATTCTCTTGCAGAAACTCTTTCACAAGGCCGGAGACCCCGGCAAATGAGGTTCCGGAATTTCCGGTTGTTTCCGGTTGTTCTGGGGGTACCGGAAGTGGCTGAGATGCAGCAGGGGAAAGGGTTTCAGGCTGGTTATCCACAACGGTTTCTTCAGGAGAAATATTTCCGGTTTCGGGGTTGGACAC
>CAIMDZ010000156.1 GCA_903839875.1 uncultured Bacteroidota bacterium | reverse complement strand
CTCTATTTTTTTAGCGATGGAATGTATTATGGAGGACCCTGCTTCTATAATTTATACTTCACGCGGCAATGTCATTAACTTAAGGGAACTGCCCAATACCAAACTACTATTGCGCCCCTTCAGGGCTTTGTTCCGTATGTATTTGTACCGGAGGCTTCACCTCCGGCTATTATATTTCACCCTTTCAGGGCTATTTGGCTTTTTGAAAGATCCTTAAGTTAATGACATTGCTTCACGCGGTATAGATCTGTGCAAAATAGGTTTCACCACCGCGGCTGGCGGGGCGGGCAGCAAAGTCGCAATTATTATCCTGATAGTGACCTGCCTACCGGCAGGCAGGCCAGATTATAGAATTTTTAAGCTCGCAAAACCCGTATGTTAAATGCACTAACTTATCCCGTTTGCAGTATAAAGCATAAGCTCTAATAGGCTAATTTAAATATAATCAATCACAAATATATTTAAATTAGTTTAATTAAACACCTGCAATTCAAAAAAACTATGCCGCCATTCTAATCTTATTTATATTAGTTGTATAAAAATGTAAAATTAACAATTAAAAATGCTTTGAATTGTTAAAAGCATTTTTATATATTCGCATTGAAATGTTACCATTAACTAATAATTAACAATATAATGTTAACAAAAATGTTCCATCTTTAACTAAAACACACAAACAATGAAACAGAAATCAAATCATCCCGCAGCACTGGTCGCATTACCAGGTATCCCAATTCCCAAAATGGTGATAAGATCACTATTTTTATTACTCGTTCTTTTGCTTGTCAGAAACATGGCAACAGCAAAAATTTTCAGACCTACTTGTCCGACAATAACTGTTGAATTTTCACTAAACCCCAGCCCGGCATGCGTGGGCAATGTTCTTACTCTAAATGCAACGCCCAGCGGAGGCACAGCGCCGTATACATATTCCTGGAGCGGCCCCAATTCTTTTACAGCAACAACAAGTACGGGTATTGCCAATACGCCACCATTTACGATCACTGACGACGGAGGACAATATTCTGTTACAGTTGAGGATGCTAACGGGTGCAGCAGCGGACCCAATTTCGCAAACGTATCGTTGTTCTCGAATCCTTCGCTCAGTGTAGTTGCAACACCTAATCCGGTATGTTTGGGAAATACATTGTCACTGACATCCGGTTTCAGCAGTGGTGGCAGCGGTATAACAACCTATTCATGGACTGGCCCTAACGGATATACAGCAACCGATGAAAACGCAACCAGAACCAATGTTGCCTCCACAGACTGCATAATTCCTGTAGTAATTTTTCTATCCGCTCATCTATTACCTGTATTTTCTTTTGATGATATTCCCATGCTTTCATATTCTCTTCCAAAATAAACAGGTAGGTATCATTATAATTCGCTTCCAAGGCCTTCAATATTAATTCTGGTTTATTTTTCCTGATTTTCTGGTCGCATAAACTCAGTAAATAATCCTTATCACGATTTCCTTCAATGATTGCCTTTATCATTTTAATGCCACTTACGCCGTGTATCTGGCTAATAACTTCCTTGAGCTTTATATTCATTAATTCAAGACACTTTTGCATCTTGTTTACATAAGTGCTGCCCATATCTATAATATCTAGCTGCTCTCTTACTAAATGCCGTATCTCCATATACTTACCTTCTGGAATAAAACTGGATCGCAGTATGCCTGCTGAAAAAAGCTTCTGTATCCATCTGCAATCTCTTACGTCTGTCTTTCTGCCTTTGACTTGTTTGGTTTCCTTCGGGTTTAATAGACTTACCTTTATACCACAGCTTTCCAGCATTGTATAAAGAGCCATCCAGTAAACCCCAGTAGCTTCCATCGCAGCTTCGGTCTTGCCTTTTTCCTGTAAATATTCGATACATTCATAATAACCGGAAGTAAACGTATCGAAATTCCTTACTTCAATTCCATCTGGAGAAACAAAAATCTTAGCAGCGCCAATATCAATACCCGCGGCCTGCTCGTGAACCGTTTCAAAAACTGTTACCTTTGCCATAACTTTAAGTTTTTAAGTTGGTTCTTCATCTGGAACCATGTCAGGCGTTGCTGCAGGCAACCCAACGATCACTTATACATTAGGTACCGGATGTACGGCAAGTACCACGGTAATCGTTAACCAGTCACCTGCTGCAATTACCGGAAGCCCGGTTGTTTGTATTGGAACTAATACTTTATTGTCCAATTCAATACCCGGCGGCTTATGGTCGAGCAGCAATCCGGCACTTGGCACTGTTAATGCAGGCACTGGTGTTGTTACAGGTATTGCAACAGGTAACCCGATCATCAGTTATGTGATGGTAACCGGCGGATGTACCGCAACTATGACGGTATCGGTTAATCCGAACCCT
>CAIMDZ010000155.1 GCA_903839875.1 uncultured Bacteroidota bacterium | reverse complement strand
TAAAAAAATCAGCAACTGCTTCATCAATTTTTTTCAGGTCAAGAGAAACGATCTCTTTTCCTTTTTTTTCCTGTATAGCTTCTATGATACTTTTAAATAGCTTGCTATTTCTTGAAACGCGGATAGTCGTTTTTTTCCTCTTTTGTAACGCAGTTATAATTTTCTCCAAATTTATTGTAGCTTATTTTTGTTGGTAATACCTTTACATTTTACCAAAATTATAAATCTTTTTGCACTAAACCTCATAGCATTGTCAGATTTAGCAATAATAGAACTTATTTCAATAGACAGCACCAATAACTATGCCATGCACTTAATAGATGCTAATAAGGCATATCATGGCCTGACAGTAACAGCCCAAACACAAACCGGTGGTAAAGGACAACGGGGGAAAGTATGGGTTGACAGGCATGGGGAGAGCCTCCTCATGAGTATAATTCTGATCCCTCAATGCGATATAAAGAACCAATTCAGCTTTAATGCTGCAATTTCAGTAGCTATTGCTAATGTTTTGCAAAAGCTGGCTGAGGTGCCTGCAATTTATATTAAATGGCCCAATGATATGATAATCAATGACAAAAAGGCAGGAGGTATTTTAATTGAAAATGTGCTCAGGGGAAATAAATGGACCCATTGTGTTGCAGGGATCGGGATCAATATTAAACAGGAAAAATTCCATGTTGAACTTCCATATGCTACTTCTTTGAGGATGGCTTCAGGGCGTGAATTCGAAACTCAAAAAGTCAGAAATGATATCATTGAAAGTATATTGTCGGCTACAGCATCTTTTAAACCTAAGGGAAATAGTTTGGAACATTACAATGCATTATTGTACAAACGGGGTCAACAGCAGCAATTCAGTGATTCAACGGGGCAATGGTCAGCCACAGTATTAAATGTTCATGATAACGGAACATTAGAGGTAGAGATGGAAAACGGAGAACGCGCGCTTTATCATCACGGACAAGTGGAATGGGTTTGGGGTTCCTGACTTCAGCGAACATGGAAAATTGAACTGTTTCCATGCAGTGCTCATTTTGATTTATAAATATCAGGTATCTCCGTCTTTGGCATCACCTTTATTTCCTCCCGTTTAAGCACAGGAGTCCCTTTTTCAATTATTTGTGCGTGGTATTCGGTTTTAATGCTCTTTGGCAGGCCATTCGATCTTGATAGATTAAAATTCTGAGTGGTTGTGCCGTGCACACCTACCGGGATTTTTGTTATCAGTATTGTATCGTAGCCCTGGGTGAAGACAACAACATCATATAAGCCAGGATCAAGGGGCTTAATTGGACACCTTTATACTTCCGGAGGTAAAAAAAAGCAGAATATACATTTTGAAACAAGTAACGGGGATGACGTAATAATAAATTGCTCTAAAGAAAACTCGGAGTTGGCTGGGCATTACTTACATCACGATATAAAAATAAGCGTATGGCACCAAGAAGATGCGCCAAGGCGTAACGCTTATGAATTATGCGATGTGTACCTGGATGGGTATGAGGACTTGTTTGCAGAATTTAAACAATTCTTTGAATCCTTAAAAAATCAAGATGAATACGATGGGCTGACTATTATACACGATAAAATAAACGAGTATGTTACATTGAATGAAATGGAAAAATTGCGTAGGATTACAAGGCTCTTCGCGCACAAATCGACAGATATTCAAACGCTTAAAATTGCGTTAGTGGTCACTAAGAGGATTAAAGACTTAGATACTTATGTTGGATTTAGGAATGAGCTTTTAAAGCATTACACTAAAAAGTTCAAGAGTGAAATGAATCTTTTAAAACAAGAAAGAAGTAGGGCCAATGACGCGCAATAAAGTAGAAAAAGCATTGATAAATTCAATTAGTGGCAACATCCCCAACACGTGTGTTGCCGCCTGTGTATTCCCGCGTCAGTCGGATGGCTATCCTTTTCACGCAGCTTTGGTGGTATGCGTGAATGGGGAGCGGTCTATTTTTCATTTTGACGCAGCAGATGTTTCTGAAGAGGCTTTTGGTGGATATATGTTTATGTTTAAAGAATTTGAAACAATACCGCCATTTGAAGCAAATGCTTTTCGGGTTATATGTAGAAGTGCGATAAGAAACTCACCGCCTCGGTATCATTACTTATTTGACGGCAGTCACTATAGTGAAGGAACTTTTGAAGCTAATAATGGTTCACTGTCCTATCATATGACTTGTGTCGGCTTCTGTTTAGCCATTTTAAAAGAATGGTTTGATGAAGACTATATTGCGTTTACCGATTGGACAAGCACTAACAGTCTATGGCCAGAAGACGTGGAGGAGCAAACAAGGCAGTTGAGGGAAATATATACCAACTTCTCTGACGAGGAACTGCAAGCAAATATGAGACGAATAAAGCCGAGCGAATTTATTTCATCGGCCTTCTGCAATAATATCCCAATTGGGAAAGATGACACTGACAAAATATCCAACCACATAAAAAATATTGTTATGGAATGGTTTTCAAGGGAGCGCCAATCAGCTAATTAATCTATTTTCTTATTAATCCACCTTTTTTCGGCAGCATTTTTAGCTATTTCCTTGCGTTTCTCCGGCGTTAGCTTATCAGCCCTTGCCTTTCCCCCTTTTTGACCGCCAAGCCTACCCAATGCAACGGCAGCAGGGTTTTTATTATCTTCCGGCTCTGGTTCAGCGTTACCCGTTGCAAGGTCAACAATAAATTTTGCTAACTGATTTACATCTTTTGGAACTTTATGCTTTGCCATGCGGCAAAGTTATACACAGCGTCTTAAATAATGCAGCATAATTTTCTTAGTTCATCGTTAGGCTTTTTCCAAATTTCCATTTGTTTCTTTATGACACAAAGCAATTCATCCAATGTGCTGAAATATT
>CAIMDZ010000154.1 GCA_903839875.1 uncultured Bacteroidota bacterium | reverse complement strand
TAACGATAGAGATAGGAGTGATGATGTTTGCAGAAGCCGATGCTGTTGCGGTAGCCTGTGCGAAAGAAGAGTTAGCTGATACGATAACTACTGCTGCGATTGCGATTGATTTTACGATGTTTTTCATTTTAGTTTGTTTTTAGTTGTTTAGTTTAGTTGTTTAATTGTTTGATTCGCAAAGTATGATACCAACGACATGCCAAAGTTTTAAACTATTGATAATCAATTATTTGAATTTTTCCGGACTGGAAAATTATTCCGAGAGACGGAGGGTATTTCCGCAATATGGAAAATATGTGTTAATCTGTTCAATCTGATCAAGTCATCTGGAATATCTTTACTATTTTTGCTTGCCCGGCAGGTACAAGCAGGGTTAAAAGGGAAACAGATTGAAGATCTATACACAAGGACTTGTAAAACATTATGGTAAACGTACAGTAGTAAACCATGTGTCGTTCGAAGTGCACCAAGGAGAAATTGTTGGATTACTTGGCCCGAACGGCGCCGGTAAAACAACTTCCTTCTACATGGTAGTAGGTCTTGTAAAGCCCGATGAAGGAGAGGTGTTCCTGGACGACGAGAATATTACCAAACTCCCTATGTATAAGCGGGCAAAGATGGGCATTGGTTATCTCCCCCAGGAAGCATCCATTTTTCGAAAACTTTCAGTAGAGGATAATATATCGGCTATACTCGAAATGACCAAACTGACCCGTGGCGAACAGCAGAAAAAACTGGAAGAACTGCTCGATGAATTCCATCTTATGCATGTGCGTAAAAGTAACGGTGATGTACTTAGCGGTGGCGAACGCAGACGCACCGAGATCGCAAGAGCGCTGGCTGTAAATCCCAAATTTATTTTGCTGGATGAACCATTTGCGGGTATTGACCCTATTGCTGTCGAAGACATTCAGAGCATCGTTGCCACCCTTAAGTACAAGAATATCGGCATCCTGATCACAGATCATAATGTACAGGAGACACTTTCTATTACCGACCGCGCTTACCTGTTGTTCGAGGGAAGCATACTAAAAGCAGGTACCGCAGAAGAACTGGCCGAAGACGAACAAGTAAGAAAAGTGTATCTTGGTCAGAATTTCGTTCTAAGAAAAAAAGACCACCTGAAACCACAGAAGGTACCGCTGAAATAATACCCCTGAACGCCTAAAGGGGAACCATCTGTTAAGCCATGATTAAGACATTTAACTTTGAAAACCTATTAAACAATATTAATTAACCAAAATAATTACCAAACACTTACGCAATATGGATAAGCCCCTTCAGGGGTTTGGGGCTTAGGGGTTTGGGAGTTATTAAACAACATGGGGAAGCCCCTATAGGGGTTTGGGGTATGAGTCTTATCAGTCCGGCATTTAAAGGGTTTATCAAATTGCGCCAGAGCGCAATAGATAACTTCATGCACAATCCTATTGACACCCAGCAGCAGGTTTTCAACCAGCTGGTAGGTTCTGCGCAATTCACCGAGTACGGCAAAAAATACAAATTCGAACATATTGATAGTATTTCTGATTTCCAAAAGAAAGTACCAATTAATGATTACGAAACACTGAAACCCTACATCCAGCGGATATTTGAAGGAAACCAGAATATTCTGTGGCCTTCTCCAATCACATGGTTTGCAAAATCCAGCGGAACAACAAGCGATAAAAGCAAATTTATACCGGTGAGCAAGGAATCACTCGACGATAATCATTTCAGGGGCGGTAAAGACGTATTGGCCCTCTACCTGCGCCAGAACAGCCAGTCGAACCTTACATCCGGTAAATGCCTCGTATTGGGTGGCAGCCACCAGATAAACCAGTTGAACGCAGCCTCCTTCTTTGGCGACTTATCAGCTGTTATGCTGCAAAACATGCCGCTCGCAGCCCAGCTATTCCGCCTGCCCGAAATGTCAATTGCACTTATGACAGAGTGGGAGGAGAAGATCGAGCGAATGGCCCATAGCACCATTAATGAAAACGTTACTTACATAGCAGGGGTCCCTACATGGACTATCGTGCTCATAAAAAGGATTTTTGAGATCACAGGCACCAACAACCTGCTGGATATCTGGCCAAACCTCGAATTATACATACATGGTGGTGTGAACTTCACGCCATACCGCAGGCAATTTGAGCAGTTCATCCCTTCCACCAACATGTTTTACCGGGAAACTTATAATGCATCGGAAGGCTTCTTTGCAGCACAGGACCGCGATGATGAAGAAGGTATGCTGCTTTTCCTTAACCATGGTGTGTTTTATGAGTTCATGCCGTTGGAAGAATATGGCAAGGAACATCCACACACACTTACACTTAAAGAAGTGGAACTATACCGTAACTACGCCATTGTTATCAGCACCAATGGCGGCTTGTGGCGCTATGTAGTTGGCGATACCATACAATTTACATCCTTAAATCCTTTCCGTATAAAAGTTACCGGCAGGTTGAAACATTTCATTAATGCTTTCGGAGAAGAACTGATTGTAGATAATGCAGATAATGCTATCGCGATTGCATGCGCTGAAACAGGCGCTGTTGTAGTTGACTATTCCGCCGCTCCGGTTTACATGACCGGCCAGTCAAACGGCGCCCACGAGTGGATCATAGAATTCGATTACCTGCCGGTGCCTTTGAGTACTTTCACTACCCTGCTTGATAAATCTTTACAAGCCATAAACTCTGACTACGAAGCAAAGCGCCACAAGGACATAGCGCTTCGCCTGCCAATCGTTCATGAGATGCCAAAAGACGGCTTCAAACGCTGGCTCAAAGACAAGGGCAAACTAGGTGGTCAGAATAAAATACCCCGCCTTAACAACGAACGAAAATATCTTGAAGAAATGATGGCTTATGTTTACCCCGCCTAGTTTTTTGTCATCCTGAAGAATGAAGGATATTACCGCTTTTGTCATCCTGACGTAGGAAGTATCTATGGTCCGGGCTTGGTTACTACTATCACCGTTCACGGCGTTGGCACCATTCGAGGTTCGGACTACTATTGGGCAAGCCCTATCGAAGCCGTCATTTCGACCGAAGTGCAGTGAAACGGAACGAAGAGAGAAATCTCCCGAAGTGCCCCACGAAGCCGGATAGAAATCCTTCCTCCCCTATGCTGCCTGCCCCGCATTTTCTGCGGGGGAGCAAAACCACAAAATGAGAGCTGCGCCATACACTCCCACCCTGTTTTTAGGGGACAGACTGGTGGAGACGAATGTCGGAACCAGGCAGGGGTGGTTTACTCGCATAACTCCCCTCCCATGGTGAGCATTTGCCGAACCATCAAGGTGTGGGATGTTAAATTCAAACCGAAGGATTTGAATTTAACCGGGGTGGTCTTTTAAACCCCCACGTCATCGCCCCGTCATCGGATGACAGCTTTGCAGTTAAAACAAACAAAATAAACACGCGCCCCGCCGGAGGCGGCGCCACCCACAACACCCCCACACACTGGCGCGAGTCTGAAGCAAAGCCCCGTGCATAGCCGAATCGTGTCAACGCAATCCCCCCGGTTTGCAACTGGCATTCTCCCTCCTGAAGCCAAATTGAAAATCTCCCGCCGTTGTTGCGTGTCCCCACCAACAACCTCGCGCCGGACACTCGCGAGCAGGCCTTAGCCAGCAACAACTCCCAACAAAGCCGACATCAACAAACGCACCATCCAGCGCATAGAAGCCGGTCAGGCTACTCATACTTTTACCCTGCTGTTTCGGATTTGCAATCCGAAACCCTATGGCCGGGGATTTGTAATCCCCCACTGGACCAAGCGTCACGCTTGGTCCTTATTTCTGCAAGGGTCTCCCTTGCGAAATCCTCACGCACTCAACACCCACTCCTACTCCCTACCTCAATACCTTTTAGTTTCAGTAAGGCATCCAGGTTATGTAGCTGGTGGTCTTTTTGTTCATGTTTTGTTTTATCGTGAATTGTTGCACCGCCTAACAGCCTGTCCCGGTTTTTTTTCAGGAGGGCGCGTGTTGTTAGGCATACTCAAAAACTACAAAGCTTTCACCCATCCCAATGGCTATCGGGAGCGTGATGACTCGTGAATCTTAAAATCTTCTAATCCTATAAATCTTATCGCTTTTTCCTCTGTTTCATAATACTTAACCAATTGCTTGTAAATAGTTTAGCCCTAAAAAAACTTTCTGTCATAGCCCGGAAACTGTACTATCATAGATATTATATTTGGTAATTTAAAATATCTTATTTACATTTGCAGTACCCATGAAACGACCATGCTAAAGTTGAAGTTTAGCACATTGTGAATGAAAATCCTCCCGTTTGCAACATTCAGAAGTTCATGGGAGTTCTCCCGATAGCTATCGGGAGCAATTAAAAAACAAATACTTTCAGATGAAAATATCCGCACATATAATTTAAATTTCACCAACTCCTTCCCTGTTTTTAGGGTGACCACAAGGGAACGAGCGAAGCTCTGCCGAAGGCGGAAGGATCAAAGAGGGCCCGGGGTGAGGCCAAACGTTCACGTTTATTTAGGTAAATTGATTTTTCACTAAAACTTTCCCTGCAACCCATAACCAAAATCTATGGGGTCGCAATAGCTCAGCATTCACGCATATTTAGACAATGAAAAACTCCCAACCCAATAAATAGACTTACGACAATAGCGCGAGGTCGTTGGTAAGGACACACAACATCGGCGGAAAGCCCATTATAGATTTGAAGATGATGCTTTATTCTCCTGTGAAGTCCCGGAACAAGGTCCCGATTTATTATCGGGAGGGATTTAGGGTTTTTATAGCCCCCGCTATCTCAGGATAATCAAAAGCAAACCCGGACTCAATGGTTTTTTGTGCGCTTACAGTGCAGCTTTTGAGCACTTCATTGGCCATTTCGCCAAGCAGCATCCGAAGCATAAATGCAGGGGCCGGCGCTGGTATACGGAAGCCGCCCTTAACCTTAACTATGGTGCGCATCAGTCGCAGGTGCGTGACCGGGGCAGGAGCCACCGCATTGTAAATTCCGGCCATGCCCTTATGTTCTATGGCATGAAGGAACAGGCGGGCAAGGTCATCAATAGCTATCCAGCTTACCACCTGCCGGCCTGAACCGAGGACAGGCATAATGCCAAATGCCATCGGGCCCGACAGTTTAGGATATGCGCCGCCATCTTTGCCAAGAACAATGCCTATGCGTATAATAACGGTACGGAACCGCTCTTTTGCTTTTTGCGTTGCATCCTCCCACAACCGGCAGGTTTCGCCCAGAAAGTCGTTGTAAGGTTCGGCGGTTTCGGTAAAGGGAACCAGCCCGTCGCGGTCGGGGCCGTAAAAACCGGTTGCTGAGGCAGCCACAAAGGTTTTGCAATTCGGGGAGTACTCTTTCAGCTTTTCGAGCAGAAAAGCAGTGCTGTTCACCCTGCTGTCTATAATCTCTTTTTTTCTTGCATCGGTCAGCCTTTTATCGGCAATTGCCGCGCCGGCGAGGTTTACCACAGCATCCAGTTCCTTCAGCAGGTTGATATCGCAGGTCTTCCTGTCTACATCCCAATGGGCATAGGTAACCTGCTTATCGGTTTTGCGTGCAGCCGACCTGGTAAATATTACCACGTTATAGCCTTTAGCGACCAATAAGGCGGTGAGATGCTGGCCTACGAACCCTGTGCCCCCGGTAATACCGATCGTTAGCATGGTTTAAAAGTAATGCTATTTTTAATATAATAAAATAAATCGTGCCAGGCTGGTAAAACTCCCTGATACCACCCGGCAACCTACTTAGTGAAAATCGCTTTAACATTAATTTTTCTCCTGTAATACAATATAACGACCCTGTTGTACGTTTTTTCCTAAAACAATATACTTTCAATGAACAAAACTTTACACAAGAAACTTACTGAAAAATACCTTTTCGCTCAAAGCCCCACGATGGTTTATGCAAAAGGAGACAGCATGCAAACGGTTTTCATGCACGAAATGCTGATATTGCAGGAAGCTGCAAGGGACCTGATGAGTCCGCGCCCCGAAGCAGTGGCAAGGCTGCTAAGACTTGCTAAAGATATCTAAAGGCATCTGATAAGATGGTTAAATGACCATGGGCGGCGAACAACCGTTCATGGTTGGTTGTTGTCTGACCTTTGCTCCTTCCACTCGTCCCTTTGTTTCCTCAGGGGGTGCTGTTTCGATTTGTTGAAGATCATCATGCCGTTCTCCCGGCCTGCACGGCGGGAGCGTTGCTCATCCGGGGGCAGGTTCTTTTCCTCCATGCACTCCGGGCTGCAGCAGCCTTCCAGTTTGGCGGCACATTCGTCGCACTGAATAAAGAGCAGGTGGCAACCGTCGTTCTTGCAGTTGGTGTGAGTATCGCAGGGCTTGCCGCAAATGTGGCACTGTGCTATTACATCCTCAGTTATCCGCTCTCCCAGCCGCTCATCGAATACGAAGTTCTTCCCTTTGAATTTCAGCGGCAGATCTTCCTCTTTTGCCTTACGGGCATATTCTATAATCCCTCCCTCCACATGAAATACATTCTTAAATCCATTATGCAGCAGGTAGGCGCTGGCCTTCTCGCAGCGGATACCCCCGGTGCAATACATTATAATATTTTCTTCTTTCCTGTCTTTGAGCATGTCCACGGCCATAGGCAGCTGATCACGGAAGGTATCAGATGGCACCTCAATGGCGTTCTCAAAGTGGCCCACCTCATATTCGTAGTGGTTACGCATATCCACGATAATGGTTCCGGGCTTTGAGGCAAGTTCGTTGTAATCCTTTGCCTTAAGGTAGATACCGGTCTTTCCGGGGTCGAAATTGGGGTCGTCTATGCCGTCGGCCACAATTTTGGGGCGCACCTTCATTCTCAGCGCCCAGAACGATTTGCCATCGTCATCAACAGCAATGTTCATTCTGATGCCGTTTAGCTCCGGGGCTGCACGGTAAAGCGTCTCCCTGAAGGCTTCATAATTGCCTGCCGGCACGCTTACCTGGCCATTAATCCCTTCATGGGCAATGTATATGCGTCCAAAGACACTAAGTGCATTTAATTTGATATAAAGCTCATTGCGGAATAGCCCCGGTTCGGGTATATGGAAGTATTTGTAAAAAGAAACTGTGGTACGAGGCTCAGTCTCAGCGAGCATGCGTTGCTTCAGTTCCTCATTGTTCACGCGGTTGTGTAACACTGGCATGGTGTACCTTCTTTGTTTTTAGTCCGCCGTCGCATAAGCTGTGGCGGATGAAATGAGAAAATGCAAAGGTAAGGAATTGGGGAAAAAGCTAAAAGTGGGAAAGGTTAAAAAAAAGCTCAAATGCAGTATAAGTAGTAAATTTGCCACCTGAAATATATGTGCATTGGCAAATTTTAAACAATTATTTGCAATCCTTTTCGTGTTAATCATTGCCTTCTCACCTGCATCGGCACAGAAGAAAAAGAAGGTGATAAAACCAGTTCAGCAGCCTGTAACGGTGTTTCGCGACATGTACCGGGGTACAATACCTCATGGTGATGACAGCGAACTTATTTTGCTGGAACTGGTTCGCAGCGTGGCTACTGGTGAGCCATCTTTCACACTGGATGAAATAATAAGAAAACCCGGAAAACCGGATCTTGGCAAAAAGACCGTTGGAAACTGGTACATATCATCCGGCAGGCTTGATGACGAAGAGGCACAGGTATTAGAGCTTCGGTCCAGGGATGAAATAATGTTCTTCCTGCAGATCAATGACAGTATGCTGCAGAAAATAGACGGCACCCAGCATGATATAGAACCGGTATCCAGGTACATGATCAGGAAAACAAAAATAGTCCCCAGTGTACGGCATGACACAATATCAGAGCATGATAAAACCATGCAAAGACTTTCGGGCACTTATAAAGGCAAATTGTCGTGTGCCGATTGCAACAGCATTTTATCTTCATTGACTCTGCAGTATAAGGTGCATTCGAAGACAGGGGATTATACCCTCACAGACAAATACCTGGGTACCAAAAGCGGGGATGCGACCAATGAACGGAAAGGAAAATGGAATTATCAGTCGCAGCTTATAGAAGCCGACCACAAAAGCAACGTTATAGTGCTGGACCCGGATAAGCCCGGACATGAAGCATACTATCTGACAAAAAAGGACGGCAGCATCATTCAGGTGGACAAGAGCCTGAAAAGATCTATAACACCGCAGGAACAATCATTAAAGAGGCAGTAATAAGGGTATCAAGGAATGATTCTACAACATGCAATGTATAGGATGGAAAAGAATGACTACCATTAAGTACTTTTAACCTTTAACTTTTAACTTTTGCCTTCTACATACAAATTCCCCATGTTCCAGAACCGCCTGCTGAAAGTGTACAAACACTTCAGCAAGCTTGCGCGCAGGCAGGAAGTGGCCTGCTTCCGCTTCTACGACCACGACCTTCCCGAATTTCCATTTGCCATAGACTGGTACAATGGTGTGGTTCATGCAGCTGAATACAAGCGGCGGCATGGCATGGAAGACGATGAACATACTGTTTGGCTGCAAAGCTGTAAAGAAGTGCTGGCGGCCGTACTCGAAATTCCGCAGGACAACATCTTCATGAAGATACGCCAACGCAAAGCAGGCCGCACGGGACAATATGAAAAGTTTGACGAACAAAAAGTAGAACGAATTGTACCTGAAGGCGGGCTGAATTTTATCATCAACCTCACCGATTATTTAGATACCGGTCTTTTTCTTGATCACCGTATCACGCGCGGTTTGGTTCGTGCCGGATCTAAAGGCATGAATGTGCTCAACCTGTTTTGTTACACCGGTTCATTCAGTGTTTATGCGGCTGATGGCGGCGCGAGTACCGTTACTTCGGTAGACCTCTCCAAGACCTACCTTAACTGGGCAAAGCGCAATATGCAATACAACAAACTCTACAAAGATTCCCAACACGATTTCATTCATGGCGATGTGATAGAGTGGCTCGATTACATGCCTGCTGATGCATACGACCTCATCATCTGCGACCCGCCCACTTTTTCCAACAGCAAGCGCATGGAAGACAACTTCGATGTGCAGCGCGATCATGTGATGCTGTTAAAAAAATTACTGAAGGGTTGCACCGAGACCGGTAAAATTTACTTCAGCAATAACTATAAAGATTTTGTACTCGAAAGGGACAGCATACCTGCATTAACTGTAAAAGATATCACCGGGCCTACGACACCTTTCGATTTCCAGGGTAAGCTGAACAGGAAGTGCTACCTGATTGAGAAGTGATGGCTGAAATATAAACGGTTCACCAATATTCCTGCCCTGCTATTCTTTAATTACCTTCCGGCTATAAAAACCACCCTCCCTGCTCCTTACCTGTAGTATATACATTCCTTTTGTTAACCGGCTAAGATCTATCGCAGTTGAGCTACCCATAATACCCTCCCTTTCTTTCCTGCCATAAATGTCAGTAAGTAAAAAATAATAAAGCTCGTTTGCTCCTGACACAGAAATATTCAGCACATCATTTGCAGGATTAGGATAGATGGTAATACCGGTGGGGTCTTTCACAATTTGGGTGTGAAGTTTGTTATAACAATCTATCGGAACGGGGAATGGGTCATTGACAACCTGTGTAACAGAGTCAAGGAAAACACTGCAAAGGTTATCTACCCTGTAATACCATATTTTACCACTGGTGCAGCCTGACGGGCAATCGCCCCAGCCTAAGAAAAAGTTGTAGTACCTGAAAGAATCAGCATGGTACATGATGTTGTTGTGTTGCCCGATATGACCATTGCTGTAATCTATGTTCAGTACACCGGGAAAGAGTGATAAACTATCTCCGAATGCATGTACATTTATAGCCATATTGGTATTGATAATTGCGTAATGATTATTCCCGGACAACTGATAGAAATATGCCACCGTAAATCCATAACGGGTCATAAAATTATCCAATGGCGCATAACCGGTAATGGTATGCAGGGAATCCCATTGCATGGCCCAGGCATAAGTAGTATCAACCATAACCACAACAGAAGTATTTATATACCCGTTTGGAAACCTGTGGATGCAGTATAACCTGAAAACCGAATCAGCCTGCAGGGTTGTATCTAAATTAAAAATAGATGCAAGCCCCTTCCTTACCGTATCGCGGTATACTTCCGGTATGTTTATCAGTCCGGTATCTGCGGTGCGTATGGTATACATCCGTTCCAGCGCCATGTCTTTCACATCATTTTCATAAAACGAATCGAGGAAAGGAGCAGATATACAGGAAGAAGGTGTTTGTCCGGATGCGGATAAAAACAGCATGATGAAACAAAAGAGGGTAACTAATGGTTTCATAAAATTGAATTTATGTTGATCAAAGTTACCTGAAATCACTATCGAAGTAACTGTTTTATGTCAGGCACCGGAATAGATAAGCGTTGTTCCTGATGTTAGCGACAGCGCTTGCCCGACTGAAGTCGTTTGGGCGGGCATTCGGCACTACATATAAGCCCCGGTTTTTGACCGGTGCATTGAGCAGCAGACGATGATTTGGTATGCATGTCAATACCTCAGCTATAGTACTTCAAACCTTGCCTACCGGCAGGCAGGTTCCGTTTACAAAACGGCTTTCTATCAGCAGTTCCGGATGCCCTTCGGAACATCCGGAACAACGGGATTTTCCACTAATATTTTTACAAAACCACCAATTCCAAACTTTCAAATCAGCCACTTTCGGAAAACGTCCACTTTTACATACATAACACATCAATTTCCAATCACTTATCCCAAAACAAATTTTTATCATACCCCGCTATACTGTCTATGATAGTGCGTTTTTGCGTCTATCATAAATTTATAATTTTATAATGTCAAATATTCTCCTCAACTTTGCTTTCGTTCATTGAAGTTACCATAGGAGGTTGGCTATTCTATCGTTTTACTTGATAATCCCTGACATTATGAGCCATAATCATAGCCCTGCACGATTGCTTCCTGCACCACCGGCACCCAAAGCCAGAAGCATACGTATCGTAGGGGTCGCCAAGCGCCTGTCCCGCAAACTTGCGGGGGCTAACCTCTCGCACAGGACAGATAAACACCGGACAAATTCTGCTTCCGGAAAAAATCCCGCAATTTCCAACTGCAACTAAAAGCGCGAAAAACCGGACAAAAACAATACGACATCAATGCGACAATGATTTGACATAATAGATTGATAACCAAACCCAAGGTGTGCAAAAAAATAGAAAAATGCGACAATGATGTAGGGGCAGACCCATGTGTCTGCCCCACTCGCGCAGAAAAGATAACACCGGACAACTTCCGCTTCCGGAAGAAATCCCGCAATTTCCAATCGCAACTGGAAGCGCGAAAGCCCGGACAAAAACCAGTGCGACAATAATGCGACAATGATTTCACCTAAACTATTGATAACCAAATGCAAGGTGTGCAAAAAAATGAAAAAATGCGACAATGAGCCGAAGCCTAACCACTGACAATACGCAATACGAACTTTGCGACCCTCGCCGAAAATAGTCTGTCCCACTCCTTCCCGAAAAAAAATCGGGATTGTGAAAAAAACAGGAGGGGAGTATGTTGCGCAGGCCTTGAATGAGCGGGAGTGCATGGGCTCAACGCTGTCATGGTTCGGCGCGGCTCACCACAACAGGTTCTTTGATTGGGCTTTTTTTTTAGCCGATAGAAATCCAGACCTTGAATGGTGCTACCGCAGTGGGTGCTTAATAGCAGCAACCTGGCCTGGACAACAGTTTATATAATAGTAGTATATTTTACCGAAAAGGGGTGAAAATCAGAAATTTTCACCCCGGAAAAACACTTATTTACCCCAAAATACGTTAATTTTAGATAACAAATGGCTGTTTACCCAACCATTTGTAAGACTGAGCGGTCTTTAAATAAGCATCGTGATTAATAACCAATATACTTGTCCATAGCTTTGGCATATACTACGACGGGCCATGCCAGTGAGTTGGAACAGCTCATTCAAGGTTGCATACGCAATGAACGCGGTGCCCAGGAGAAGCTGTATCATTTATTCTATCCACGTATGATGGCGCTGGTCCGCAGGTATATTGATCAGGAGATGCAGGCAGAAGAGGTAATGAATAATGGCTTTTTGAGGGCATTTCAGAAAGTAAAGCAGTATAATTTTCAAGGTTCTTTTGAAGGCTGGTTAAGAAAGATCATTTTTCACGCAGTGGCGGATTATGTTAAGCAGCACGCGCGTTATTCAAATAACATAGTACTGGTGGAAAAAGACGAATGTGTGCATAAAGACCATGCAGACAAGCTGTATTACGATCAGTTGCTCCAGATGGTACAGGCTTTACCTGAAGCCACAAGAGCAGTATTTAATATGTATGTTCTGGAAGGATTTACGCATAAGGAAATAGGAAATTTACTCGGAATAAGCGAAGGAACATCAAAATGGCATTTATCGGAAGGGCGAAGGGTACTGAAAGAACGGATTGAAAAAGCGGAACTGCATTTGAAAGCTTAAGTTAAAAGATTTTTAAAATAATAAAATTTATCCACATGGATAATAATTTGATCAACATTGATGACCTGGTAAGGCAGCGATTAGGAGGCGGGGAGGAACGGGAACGTTCCGGCGCGTGGCTCCGCATGAACGAGCTGCTGGAAAAGGAAATGCCACGGGTAAGACCTGCCGGCTTTATCTGGCGTCGCCTGTTTGGAGGCACTGCTATCCTTTTGCTGCTCAGCGGACTGAGCCTCGGCGGCTATGAGTTGAATGCCTACCGCAATCACAACAACGGCAATACAAATGCCCCGGTTGCTTCTGTTATCAAATCAGAAGTAACTACAACTGCAAACAATAATCAAAATACTAATTACACCTCTCCAAACACTGATCTGAATACTGGAAATACGGATAACAAAAACCCTGAAACAAGGGAACCAAATAACAACAATTCAATACCGGTTGCTTATGTAAATAACGCAGACAATAAAGAAGGCAATAACTCTAAAAATCACAAGAAAGTAATAGCCAATACCGGCACAACTGACAACCAACACCAGGCTTCAGTTCCGGGCGTAGTTACTGGAAACGGACCCAGGGTAGCAAAACACCAAACACCTGGCAATAAGGTAAATGAAGTAACCACGAATCACACCCCTGCAGGTAATAATACCAAAAAGTTGGAAAAGGTTGCCAGGGAAAATAACACGGAGGTTCAGGCAACGCCCCCGGTTGCTGCAAAAGCAGGAACTGAGGTTACAAAACCTCATTCCGGTAATAAAGAAAACAGGGTTGCTGATGCAGGTAAAAAGCCTTCGCATGTAAATACTGCCCAAAAACATACTGTAAAATCTCAACCCGTAAGCACTGAGCATCTTGCACTAAGCAGTGGTACGCACACTCCATTAGTTGAAAAAACAAAAGTTGTAAAGGTTCATCATGCTCCAGCCAAAACTGTTGCACCTGAACCAACAGGAACAACGACTGCTGCTCTGAACAACCATCCAAAAACTACAAAGAGCGCTTCGGTTTCACCGAAAGTTGAAGGAAAAGTTGCTACAGGTAATAAGCCAGTTGCCGGAAAAATTGCTAAAGACAGGGGTGAAAAGATAACTAAGTCTGCAGATAACAAAAACACATCCGCTACAACTGCTATAGCAGATAATAAACCTGCGCCGGTTGTTATTCCTGTTTCTGATAAAACAGCAAAAGAAAAACAAATATCTGCCGAAATTTCTGCCGTTAACACGCAGAAAGGAAAGAGGGTCATTCATCAGTTGATCGTTTTTCAACGCCTTATCAGGACTGAACCAAAGGAAAACAATTACCACCTCGACACCATATCCATTGGGAACATAACTGAAGAGTATGATCTTGCAGAAGCTATTGGAATAAAGACGCCAAAGGCCGGTAATAAACAAGGTGTAAATGAACTGGCATCTAACAACGGGACAGAAGCTGAATCAAACCCGGCTATCAACCCCGGCGCTGCCAATTCAACTAACGAATCAGCAGGTAACAAGTCAACCAATGCACTTGCCAATCATGAATCAAAAGGTCAGAAAGCCCTGGAAAACCTGCAACTGGCGTTCAATGATATAAAGTATAAGGCAGGCAATGCACAGTTTGCTGCCGGTATTACAGGTGGTATCAACGGCACTTTCTTTGGGCCAAACAGCTTTAAAGGCTTCCAGTTTGGTATCACCGGCAAGCTTACTTTCAGCGATGCGCTTGCCTTAATGGGTGAACTTAAATATTTCAACCGTATCAACAATGGGTACACGCTCAATGATAATTATTACACCTACAACGCTGTAGCAGGTGGCTATAACAAAGTATTAAACGAAAACTCTTACAGCATTTCTACCTTGCACAGTATTGAGTTTCCTTTGACGGCCAGGTATTGCATAGGCAATTTCAACTTCTTTGCTGGTGGCAACCTCGTTTACTCTTTCGCCATCAATACAGGTGATTACAGACCTGATCCTCCGGCTCCTGTTTTCGTAACAGCCACAAGCAACGACAACAAAGCCAAAGTTGACCCCAATGACTTTAACTCCTCCAGATTTGGTCTCGGCTATATGTTTGGCGTGTCATACCAGGTTTCTCAAAAGGTAACCCTAGATCTCAGGGACGTACAAACCTTCTGGGATAATTCAAAAACCGAAGGAGCAAAATACATTTCCAGCCAGCTATACAGGAGCCCTTCGTTCCAGATATCGCTCGGGTACCGTATAGGCGGCAATAAGGATAAAGACAAATAAAATTGTTAAGGATTCCAATACAGTAAAAAACCCGGGAGTGTGCGCTTCCGGGTTTATATTTTTTGGAGGTCATGCAATGGCGTCAAACATCTGAAGTTATAAACCGTTGAAACGGTTATGTCATTCATGTTCCTGTTTTCCCAGGGTTAAAACCCTGGGCTATGTTTAGGCAAAAAGCCCTGGGCGAGGGAGACGCAATCCCGATAGCTATCCGGGAGCGCCTCTACGAATTTGATGGTGATTCATTGCTACCCTGCAGTAGGCTCAACAAGCGCTACCCCATTACCCATGGCTGCTGCTTTCATTTGCTTCGTTACTTCTTCGCCCAGGTAGCGGGTTATGCCTTTCTCTGCAAGGATGATCAGTGGTGTAAGCACCAGGGCCATGCAGGCCTTGTAGGAATAATTGACCAGTCCCACGGCAATTACCCGCTGTGTCGACCAGCCATTGCCCCATTTAAAGGCAATGTAGAGTACAATAAAGCTATCCACCAGTTGCGACACCAGCGTGGAGCCGGTGGCACGCAGCCAGATGTGCTTTTCGCCGGTCACCCGCTTCACTTTATGAAATATCCACACATCGAGCAATTGGCTCACGAAGAAGGCAACCAGGCTGCCAAAAATGATCCACATGCCCTGCCCGAAGATGCCGGAGAACGCCAGCTGCATATCGGGAATGCCCTGGTCCTTTTTACTGCCTACCCAGAATGATTGGTCGGCAGGGACCCTCATAGCCACAAAGAACATCAGAAAGGCATATGAAATAAGCGCAATGGCAATGAATGATATTCGCCGGACCGCTTTGGGGCCGTAATATTCATTTACTATATCGGTCATTACAAACTCCAGCGGCCATAGCAATACGCCGCAGGTAAGGGTAAACGTCAGTCCCTTTTCACCAAGCAATGTAAACGGATGCGGCGTAATGCCAAACACACTTTCCAGCGAAAACAGCTTGCTCCCTATACACTCGGCTATAAGTGCATTGGCAACAAAAAACGAAGTAAGGAACAGAAACAGCTTTGTAGGCTTGTCGTTAAGTAATTTATGGATCATAAATAATAACTGATTGGCAGTAAATGTCGGAACAGAATGAATATAAAGCAATCATTGCCTCAATATTTTTACCGGCGCATACAGGTTTTATAACTTTAGCCCTAACTTTACTATCAAATAAGCGCAATGGGAGTATCCAGGTTAGTATTGCCCGTAGTAGTAGGTTGTATGTCCGGGATGATGCTGATGACCGTGGGACAGGGCCTGATCGAAGCAAACAGGCACTGGGAAAATACATGTAACGACACAGCGCTGCCACTAAATGGCAGAGACTTTGTCTTGCTGCTTTCAGTTTATTCAACATGCTCATTAGTCGCCGGTTTGGCGTCCACCTTAGTTCACCGGGATGCAAAACTTATACTGCCGCTGATAGTTGGCGTTATCCTAACCCTCGCTGGTCTGTATAATTGTTTGGGAATGGTACATCCCGGCTGGTTTATGTTTGCTAACCTGTTTATTTATATACCCTTTACGCTTGCAGGCTATTTTTTGGTAAGAAAGAAAGGAAAAAACGCAAATGGCTGAAATTCGGCATGGATTTAGCTATATTTATCATTAAAATACCGTTGCCCCGTTTAAAAATTAATGCGTAAACTACTTTTCTCCATATTGATACTCTTATCGCTTACCCCTGTACATGCACAGCGGGCAACGGATACCTTTAAGCTATATTTCGATATTGGTATATCCGCCTTAAATAGTGCAACCACAAAAAAAATTGATCTGCTTATTTACAACGACAAAATAATTACCGGCAGCTCCATAATGATCATTGGTTATGCCGATTACCTGGGCACCGAAGGACGCAACAAAACCCTTTCTTTGAAACGGGCAAAGAATGTGAAAGAATACCTGGTAAAATATGGACTGAATGCAAATGATATTAAGTTGTGCATGGGCAAAGGAGAAATTGAGCGTGCGGGCATGACGGACAGAATGGGCTACCCTTCGGACAGGCGGGTGGATATAGTAGTAAATAACAGGGTTAAAAAGCCGGACCCTCCGGTAAAACCGGCCATTGCCAGAAAACCAAAACACGATACCGTAAAAAAAGTAACCGCTAATAATTTTGAAGACTTTAAGCATTTAAAACCCGGTTCAACTTTTTTACTGAAAAATGTGTACTTCCCGCCGGACAGACATACGATAAAGCCCGAATCAAGAGAGACACTTGAAAAACTGTATATGGTTCTCAGAGATTACCCAAATCTTAAGATAAGCATAGAGGGGCATGTATGTTGTGTTAAAAATGCGGCAGATGCCATGGATATAGAAACTTATGAGCAATCGCTATCAGTAAACAGGGCCAAAGCAATTTACAACTATCTTATTAACAGGGGTATAGACCCTGCAAGACTCAGGTATGCAGGTTTTGGAAGAAGCAGGCCGGTAATTTTTGATGAACAGAATGAAGAAGACGCGGAGAAGAACAGGCGCGTGGAACTACGTGTAATTGAAAATCAATAAGCCAAAGATCATTCAAGAATAAAAAGGTATCCTGAGTTGAGAACCGGGATTATTATTCTTGCCTGAGAAACCCGTATCGCCTTGTTTTGGCTTTGTTATCTTTTGCTGTTTCTTTTGTACCGGTTTTGCCGGCAACAATGCCATTTTTATTGCGTCTATCATATTATCCGATATCATAGTGCGCTTATTCCGGGCTTCCGTTCTTTTACGGGTTACAAGATATACATCATCTTCCGACAGGGTAAAAACAACAGGAATATTTGTGAAGTAAATACCATTGACCATATTGTTGTAAGCCTCTGTAATCAAAGGGTTTGACCGATGGGCATCAAAAAACAGGAGGTCTGGTTTCACCTCCGCAATAAGCTCCAAAATATTCTCAAGGTTGAATGCGGAAAATACCAGCATTCCTCTTTCTCTTAAAAGCTGTGCGTCAGCTACCAGCGAAGCGGGATTGTTACCGAGCAATAATATTTTGATGCGCATATGCATTGGTTTTACAAATACAAATGAAAAAACCGTGCCAGAATTTTTTGACATGGAAAAATGTGCAAAGAATGTGGATTAACATATCATTACCGCAGCCTGTGTATCAGGGATATCCATCTGATCAATATCATAATTTAACCATTATTTAATCCCGTTATTTGTGCTGTAATAAAAGGACAGGTAATGAATAGCGCCTTTAAGATTATCGTTATTATCTTACTACTGTTTAATGGCACAGGCGCCATTTACGGTGGCGGACAATTAATGCTGCATCCTGATGGCAGCACAATGGAATTATCTCTTGATTTGCTAAAACACGCTCCTTTTAACAATTACCTGGTACCCGGAATCATTTTATTTACAGTCAACGGACTGTTCAGTTTTTATGTAATTGCTTTGATTGTTTTCAACTTCAAAGGATTTCCTGTATACGTACTTGCCCAGGGCATTATTCTTATCTTCTGGATTTTGGTACAGGTAATCATAATAAGAAAGGTCACGCCACTACATGTTCTTCTGGGTACCATTGGGATTTTACTCCTCCTTTCCGGATGGGCGCAAAAAAAAGTACAGGAACATGACGAAAGCCGGAAAGATAATAGCCTGGAAATGTATTAGGCCCGTTGTCACAATATCCTAAGGCTCAATACATGATCGTTCATAAAATAACCATTACCAATATCAATATCTTCATCTCCGAAATGTTCAAATCCGCTTTTATTATAAAAAGTTATTGCGGAAGTATTGTACCTGTTCACATTTAGCCGCAAAAAGGTGGCCCCCTTTTTCCTTAATTCATTCACTATATAGCCCATCATGAGCTTACCAACTCCTATTCCCTGCAAATGTGGCAGTATATAAATTTTATGCAGTTTATAAATATGCGGTTCTGTTTCAGACCACGAAGCAAATGCAACAGGATCCTCATCAATAAAGCAAAGAATAAACTGATGACCCGCCTCTTCCATCTGTTTTTGTAAAGCTGACGGAGTATAAAACAGATCAAGCATATAAGCTACCTGCTGTGGCCCAAGAACAGGTGAATATGTTTGCGGCCATACCTCAAAGGCCAGTTCCCGTATCAAGGCAATGTCTGCTATTGCAGCGTTTTTTATCGAAAACAAAGTATAAATAAAATAAAAATAAATTAATAGTTTCAACTTCAAAGATAATATAACTAAATTCGCTTTCAATTCATCAAACCAACCAAAATGAAAAAGGTGACTTATACTGCTTTTATAATTATTGCATGTTTAATTTCTTTCGCATCCTGCAAAAAGGAATACCATTGCCATTGCATGTATAACAATACCCTGATGCGCAGTATTGACCTCGGTAACCAGACAAAAGACAACGCTACCAAGATGTGCAATACCTATGATACAACAGTTACCGGCGAAATCTGGACCTGCACTATCTATTAATAGCGTTATTGTCAATAATATTATTCAATTCTCTTCCTAACAAGGGTGTTGTATTTATTTGGATAAGGTGCAATCAATAAAATCAATAGAGGTGGGTACACGACTATTTCCGGCGATTTGATACCTTTGGTGCTCAATTTTTGGAATATGATTTAAAAGTGCATCAGCGGCGCAAGCCCTATGCAATCCAAGAATCTGATAATCACATAACTAAAATTATTTTAGCTAAAGAAGCAGCATGTCCCTTATACCAAACCACAGTGTTATTCTGATCTTGTTCCTGTTTATGTTGTCAAGAAATACACATGCGCAAGCTGTTACAATACTGCACGAGAACAGCAACACAATATTTACGCTGGAGGATTGTATTAGGTACGCGCTTAAGAATCAGCCAGCCTTACGCCAGTCGGCGATTGATGAATCTATTGCGAAGGCAGACAATGGGATAGCTTTATCGTCATGGCTGCCACAAGTGAGCGGCACCGCTAACCTGCAGCATTATTTCCAGTTACCAACTGCGTTTTCAAATACCAGTACTGGCCCAGTGGCTGTAAGTTCAGGTGTGTATAATTATTCTATTCCGCAGATAACTGCTACGCAAACAATCTTCGGTACGGATGCTCTTCTTGCCGTTAAAGCATCGAAACTGAATAACCTGCAGGCGAGGCAGAATACAACCAATGTGAAAATAGCGCTGGTGGCCGCAGTGACCAAGGCATTTTATGATCTGTTGCTATCCTTTGAGCAGATAAGCGTGTACGGAGAAGACACGGCAAGGTTGCACAAAAATAAACTGGATGCATACAACCGTTATGTAGCAGGGATATCGGACAAGGTGGACTACAAACAAGCGTCTATATCATTGAACAATTCTCTATCGCAGTTGAAGACCGCAAACGAAAACGAGCAGTCTAAATATGCGGTTCTAAAACAACTTATGGGGATGCGGTCAGATGACGTGTTGAACGTTGCCTGGGATTCTGCTCGAATGATGCAGGAGGTATATATAGACACATCGGCCACCCTGCGTTTTGAAAAACGGATAGAGTACCAGCAATTACAGACTATAAAAAGAATTCAGCACGAAACGACCAAATACTACCAGATGGGATTCCTGCCGTCTCTTTCTTTGTTCTATAATTATTGCCACGAGTTTGAGGATAACAAATTCTCTGATCTCTATGGCAGAGCCTATCCTTATTCGCTGGCAGGATTGCAACTGAACATACCCATCTTCTCAGGATTTAAAAGAACTGAAAATATCCACAAGGCAAAACTACTGGAGCAAAGAACAGACTGGGATGAGGTGTACCTGAAACTGGCAATATTCACAGAATACCGGCAGGCGCTTTCCAATTACAAAAGCAACCTGTACTACATGCACACCCAAAGTGAAAATGCAGCAATGGCACGGGAGGTTTTCAATATAGTGAAGTTGCAATACCGTGAAGGCATAAAGCCTTACATTGACGTTATAGTCGCCGAATCAGACCTGCAGAGCTCTGAAATAAATTATCTGAATGCTTTGTTTCATCTCCTGGAAAGTAAAACAGACCTGGAGAAAGCGATGGGAGACATTCCCACCGATTTTTAACTAAAAAATTATTTATGACCAAGAGGTCTTTGTTCAAACTTATCGCAGTTCCTGTCATCTCACTCGCATTATTCTCATGCGGAGGAGATGGCTCAAAAGGCCCAAGGCCGGGTGGCGATACCATAGCTGTAAATTTATACGAAGTACAGCCTGAAAAGGCAGTATATTTTGATAAATACCCCGGCACGGTAGTTGCATTGATGCAGGTTGATATACGGGCGGAAGTGGAAGGATATGTAACCGGTATATTCTTTAAAGAAGGCGAACATGTAAAAAAAGGGCAGAAACTTTATTCGATTGATGACAGTAAGTACCAGGCGAGCGTAAACCAAGCGGAGGCCAATGTGCGGGTTGCAGCATCTAACCTGGACCAGGCGCAAAAAGATGCCGACCGGTATATTTACCTGAACAAACAGGAAGCAGTAGCCAAACAATTGCTTGACCACGCCCTTACCACATTGCAAAATGCAAAAAACCAGGTTACCGCTGCAAAACAGGATCTTAAAAAAGCGCACACCGACTTAGGCTACTCGATAATTAAAGCGCCCTTTGACGGGACAATAGGCATTTCGCAGGTAAAAGTGGGAAATACCGTAAGCACAGGGCAAACAATACTGAATACCATATCAACCGACGACCCCATGGCAGTTGACATTGTGGTGAATGAAAAACAGATACCCCGATTTATTAAACTAAAGCAGAAGAACTCACCGGTTGCTGATTCCATGTTCACACTACAGCTTTCAGATAACAGTCTTTTTGGTCACGTGGGTCGGATATCACTTATTGATCGTGGGGTGAACCCACAAACCGGTTCAATCACGGTGAGGTTGGTTTTCCAGAACAGTTCGTCACTATTAAGAACGGGGATGAGTTGTACTGTCAGGGTGAGAAATGATGATACTTCGCTGCAGCTGCTCATACCATCGAAGGCTATAGTAGAGCAGATGGGCGAGTTTTTTGTTTACGTGGCAAAAGACACATTGATCCAAGGTACTGATACTACTCGTAAGGTGCAGGCTCCCTCATTGCACGCAATACAAAAGAAAGTAGCGCAGGGACAGACAATAGGCGGCAGGGTCATAATACGTACTGGCATCCAAAGCGGCGACCGTGTGATTGTGGATGGCGTGCAGAAACTACACGACGGCTCAATGATAAAAACAGGGAAACTGGGAGAAAGTAAAAAATAACCGTGGAACATGAATGTGGTGAAAATAAAAATGCAGGGTTAAAACCATGATAGCGAATACATTTATTAAAAGGCCCGTAACTGCAATAGTTATATCCATCGTACTAGTGCTGGTGGGGACCATTTGCATTATGAACCTTCCTGTGGGACAATATCCTGAAATTACTCCGCCGGTAGTGCAGGTAACCGGGCAGTACACCGGCGCCGATGCCTTAACAGTAGAGCAAACGGTTGCCACCCCGGTAGAAACACAGATCAACGGTTCGCCCGGAATGCAGTACCTGCAGAGCAACAGCCAGAGCAACGGGGCACTTACTATTACAGCAACTTTCGCGATCGGAACCAACATTGATGTCGCGACACTTGATGTACAAAACAGGGTAAGTATTGCAACACCGCAGTTGCCAGACGTGGTGAAAAGGCTGGGGCTGACGGTAAGAAAAAAGAACCCGGCTATATTAATGCTGGTGGCACTTTTCTCCCCCAACAAATCCCACGATGTAACGTTCGTTGATAACTATACCAATATTTTTATAAGGGATGCCCTGCTTCGCTTACCGGGAGTGGGCGATATCGTTACCCGTAGCGATGACTTCAGTATGCGCGTATGGCTGAAGCCCGACAAACTGGCCTCTTATGGCCTTACCGCGAGCGATATAAATGCTGCCCTTGCAGAGCAGAACGTGCAGGTTGCCGCTGGTTCGGTAGGTGTGCCTCCTCAACAAAACGAACAGGCTTTTGAATATAACCTGCTGGTAAATGGCCGCCTGAATAAAGTCAGTGAGTTTGAGGACATAGTTGTTAAAACTATTCCTTCCACCGGCTCACTTGTTTACCTTAAGGATGTAGCCCGTGTGGAACTGGGTAAGTTTTCCTATTCCAGCAATTCATTTGTTGACGGGCGCAGGGCGTCTTACCTGTTGGTGTACCAGGCTCCCGGAAGCAATGCATTGGATGTTGCTGAACAGATCAGCAACAAAATGGAGGAATTGAAGAAGACTTTTCCAACAGGCATTGATTACAGCATTCCCTTTGAGTCGGTGACTGTAATAAAGGTATCTATGCACGAAGTGGTTATTACATTGCTGGAAGCGCTTGGTCTGGTGGCTGTTGTAGTGTTTCTGTTCCTTCAAAACTGGCGTGCGACGCTGATTCCCATTCTTGCAATTCCTGTATCCATAGTCGGCACATTCATATTTTTCATTCCGTTAGGATTCACCATGAATACACTAACCATGTTTGGTTTTGTATTAGCCATAGGTATTGTGGTGGATGATGCGATCATTGTGGTAGAGGCAACGCAGCACTACATTGATGAGAAGAAAATGAGTGCCAGGGAAGCCACCTACCACGCCATGCAGGATATATCCGGACCGGTAGTTGCTATCGCGCTGATACTTGCCGCGGTGTTTGTGCCGGTTGGGTTTATACCCGGCATTGTGGGCAGGCTTTACCAGCAATTTGCTATCACTATTGCCGTATCGGTTTTATTATCTGCGTTTGTTGCTTTGTCATTAACACCCGCGCTTTGCTCGCTTTTACTGAAGCCGTCAAAGGCATCAGAAAAATCACACGGACTGAACCGGTTTTTCTTTGGGTTCAACAACTGGTTCCAGCGGGTTACAAATAAGTATACGACAGCAGTAAAGTATTGCATCAAGGGCGCAAAGTACGTGGTAGTATTGCTGGTGTGCATAGGTGTCGGAACTATCTTTTTATTTAAAGCTAAGCCAACAGGATTCCTGCCGGGCGAGGATGAAGGGCGTATATTTATTACTTTTGAATTGCCAGAGGCCTCTTCTACCCAAAGATCGGTGGAGGTATTGAATAAGATTCTGGCTGCGGTAGGCAAGACACCAGGTGTAGCGCATTGCGCCGGACTCAGCGGGTTCAATATCCTGACCGGCGGGTCAAAATCGAACGCCGGTACTATATTCTGCCAGCTAAAACCATGGGACGTACGTAAAAAACCAGGCGAGCAAGTGCCCGGTATACGAAAAGTAATGCTCGACAACATAGCGGCCGAAGGCGTAAATATGGCCGACGTTGTAGTGGTAATGCCTCCGCCAATACCAGGCCTCGGACAATCCGCCGGATTCAGTGTGCAGATACAGCAGAAACAGACCAATGACGATGTGAAAGGATTTGAGACCGTGGTGCGGAATTTTGTTGCAGCGGCTAACAAGAACCCGGCAATAACAGGTGCGAAAAGTTTCTACAGCGCACATACGCCAAGTTATTCCATTTCCGTAGACCGTGAAAAATGTAAAAAACTGGGGGTGTCCATTTCTGAAGTCTTCAATACTATGCAGTCCTACATGGGTAGCTTTTACATCAACGATATTTCGCTGTACAACCGTAACTTCCATGTGGTGGTGCAGGCTGATACCAACTTCAGAACCATGATCTCTGACATGGATAAATATTATGTGCGTAACCAGTCGGGACAAATGCTGCCCATGAGCACGCTGATCAGCTATCTGACAATTGAAACTGCGCCTTTAATTTCGCACTTCAACATCTTTCGCAGTGCCCAGGTAGATGGTGGTCCAAAACAAGGCTACAGCAGCGGGCAGGCGATTGATGCGCTGAAGGAAGTGGCGGCAAAAACGCTGCCGCAGGGATATGGTATTGAATTCTCGGGGCTTAGCTATGAAGAGATACAGGCCGGCGCCAAAACGAAATACATCTTTATTTTGTCGCTCATTTTCGTGTTCCTTTTCCTTGCTGCGCTTTATGAAAGCTGGTCGGTGCCATTCTCGGTGTTGCTGGCAGTACCGATTGGTGGCTTTGGCGCCATCCTTACCCTTACTTTACTGCCAAACCTTACCGATAACGTATATGCCCAGATAGGCCTGATCACGCTGATAGGGCTTGCTGCCAAGAATGCAATTCTTATCGTAGAATTTGCCAAAGAACGGGTGGACCTTGGCGAAGAACTTATATTGGCAACAATGAATGCTGCGAAGCTCCGCCTGCGACCGATTATTATGACGTCGCTTGCTTTTATTTTTGGCGTATTACCGTTAGTATTTGCATCGGGCGCGGGGGCGGTGGCACGGAGTACCATTGGCTTCACTGTATTCGGTGGTATGCTGGCTGCCACATCGCTTGCCATATTTATTGTCCCGGTTTTGTTCGTACTGATTACCAGAATGGCCTATGGCAAGGCCAAACTGGCCTACCTGGCCGCCCGTCACGATGAATTGCTGGAACGCAAAAAACTGGTAAGCCAACAAAATATAGACCCCGAACTGGAATATGACATACACGAAGCGGAGCATTTAAACCACCCTGAAGCGGCAAAAGGGACGGAGAACGGGTAAGCATAGCCGCAAATACATGGAATTAAGATATTCCTATCGTATTATACTTTATTCTAACGACATTAATTAGGACAACTTTAGGAAATTCTATAAGTACAATATAATCCATTAGGTATTACTTTTGGTGGACGAATAGTTAAAATTCTTTTTAAATGAGAAAGATCGCGGTTGCTATAGGTACATTTTCAGTTGCAGGCATTTTCATGCTGTCCGGATGTAATCCCTCTAATAATAAAACCAATACCCCGATCACCGGCAGTATTCCCGCCGGACCTGTCTCAGGGGCAAAGGTTGCCTATGTGAATCTCGATTCACTGGAAGCTAAGTATGAATTACTGAAATCCAGGCGGGAAGATTTTAAACATCGCCAGGAGCAAATGGAGAGTGAACTGCAGCGTTCTTACCAGCAAATGCAAAGCGATGCGCAACAAGTGCAAAAAAAAGCAGAAGCAAATACGCTGAGCCAGGCAGAATATGAAGCTGCACAAAAGCGTTTGAACCAAATGCAACAGAGCCTGCAGACCAGGAAGGAATCTCTTACTGAGCAGTTGATGAAAGAGCAGGAAGAATTCAACAAAGATCTTAAAACCCGCCTTGATGCGTTCCTTGAAGATTATAATAAAACCAGGCATTACGATTACATTCTATCCTATTCTTATGCAGGGTCTTCCTTGCTTTATGTGAATAAGCAATTGGACATTACAAAAGATGTGGTTGATGGCATGAATGCACTGGCCAAAAATGAACCTGCAAAGAAGAGTAAATAATTAGGGAAATAAATAGTATTTTTCTGAAAATCTGCTCGTTTGGAAAATAATACTTCTGCTGCTGAAGGCAGCCAAAAAGGGTTTCTGCGTTCGCTTACGTTACTTGATGGTATACTAATGGTAGCCGGTTCAATGATCGGCTCAGGGATATTTATTGTAAGTGCAGATATTTCAAGGCAGGTCGGCGGAGCAGGCTGGCTTATAGCTGTGTGGCTGCTTTCAGGCTTCATTACTCTTGCCGCTGCTATAAGCTATGGGGAATTGAGCGGCATGTATCCCAGGGCGGGCGGACAGTATGTTTACCTGCGGGAAGCATTCGGCAAATTGTATGGCTTCCTATATGGGTGGTCATTCTTTGCCGTGATACAGACAGGCACCATAGCCGCTGTGGGTGTGGCATTCGCGAAATTTGCAGGATACCTTGTACCCTGGCTTAGTGAAACAAATATTATCTGGGATTCACACCATAGCTTTAAGATTTCCGCTGCGCAACTTTTCGGTATCTTCATTATTTTCCTGCTTACACTCATTAATACTTATGGAATAAAAAACGGGAAATGGATTCAGTTCATTTTCACTTTTGCAAAACTCGCTGCAATGGCAGCTCTTATCATTTTTGGATTTCTTTTTATTATTGACAATAACATCTGGCATTCCAACTGGACTGATGCCTGGACTGCTGTTCAAACAAAAGTTGCAGACAACGGCACAATTACACGTACCAGTCTGATCGGGTGGACTGCCATTATCGGCCCGTTTTGCGCGGCTATGGTCGGCGCTCTCTTCTCCAGCGACGCCTGGAATAACGTAACCTTCATTGCCGGTGAAATTAAGAAACCGGAGCGCAATATAGGCCTGAGCCTTCTGGTAGGCACACTGGTTGTTACCGTCGTATATGTTTCAATGAACCTTGCGTATTTAAATGTCCTTAGCATGCATGAAATAGCACATGCCGACAAAGACAGGGTTGCATTGGCGGCGGCATTGAAAATATTCGGTTCTGAAGGTACTATTTTCATCGCCCTGATGATCATGGTGTCCACTTTCGGCTGTAATAACGGGCTCATATTATCCGGAGCCAGGGTGTACCATACAATGGCGCATGATGGTCTTTTTCTGCCCGCAGCAGCAAAACTAAATAAGAAAGGCGTACCGGGATCCGCACTGTGGATGCAATTTGTGTGGGCAGCACTACTTTGTCTTAGTGGCAAGTATAACGACCTGCTTGACTTCGTGGTGTTCACCGTTTTGATATTTTATATCATGACCATTGCCGCCATTTTCAGATTGCGCAGGACACAGCCTGATTTGCCGCGGCCATACAAAGCGTTTGGATACCCGGTAATTCCGTTTCTTTACATCCTTGTGGCAGCGACTATTTGTGTTGTGCTCATTTATCAAAAGCCGCTATATACCAGTATAGGTCTGGGTATAGTAGTAGTGGGCATCCCCATTTATTTTTATCTTCAAAACAAAGCTGAAAAAAAATAAATGGCACAGTGTCACTGCTCTCATTATTTATGTCCCTATTCTTTATACTTGCTACTTTCCATTAATTTTGACAGATGAATAAAGCAGAACTACAGAAAATATTCAGTGATATGGACACCATGCATGTAGTGGTAGCAGGAGATGTGATGCTCGACAACTATTGGTGGGGTAACATAGAGAGAATATCTCCCGAGGCCCCGGTGCCTGTGGTAGCGCTTTCAAAAAGAGAGAGCCGGTTGGGTGGAGCGGCAAATGTGGCGCTCAATTGCAGGGCATTGGGCGCAAAAGTAACCCTGGCCAGCGTAGTGGGTGACGACAGTGAAGGAACAACATTGATAAAACTGGCCAATGAAGCCGGGATAGATACCAGCCTTATGACCCAAAGCTGGAGAAGGCCAACAACTACGAAAACCCGCGTTATCAGCCGTAACCAGCAAGTGTTGCGCATTGATGATGAGGTTACCGAAGAATTATTTACAGATGAAGAACATCCGTTCATAGACCTTGTGCTGAAATACCTGCAAAGGGTAAAACCTGATGTATTGATATTCGAGGATTATAACAAAGGACTCTTAAAGGAAAATGTGATACACCGCATTACTGCTCATTGCAAAGAACTGGAAATCATTACGGCGGTGGATCCGAAAAAGAAAAATTTCCTTGCTTATAAGAACGTGACCATTTTCAAGCCAAACCTCAAGGAAATAAGGGAGGGCCTGAATATTCCCCTTGAAATGGTGAATGAAAAAGAAATGAACGAGGTACACAAGAAATTGAATGAGGCACTGCATCACGAGGTGACATTTATTACGCTGTCAGAAAAGGGCGTGTTTTATAATAACGGATTTTCATCTGCCATATTACCCTCGCATATCCGCAACATCGCTGATGTTTCAGGTGCGGGCGATACCGTTATTGCAACGGCCGCACTTGTTTTCGCGATCACCAAGGATGTAAACCTTATGGCGGAAATTTCCAACCTTGCCGGGGGAATTGTATGTGAAGATGTGGGCGTGGTATCTATAAAGAAAGATACATTGCTTAAAGAAACAGAGCTGTTGCTTTGTAAATAAAAATCCTCAGGCGTGTTTCGGGTATTCAAACCCAGTACTTACTTCCTTTGTCTTTACCGGACGAACTTCTACCCTGGCAGTTGTACTATAAGTGAACTCAGGATTTCCCTTTGCAATTTCTATAGCATCATCAATATCATTGGCAAGGATGTGATAATATCCGACAATCACTTCTTTACCTTCGTTATACGGCGACTCTTCCAATTTACCATTTGAACCTGAAAGAAGTACACCTTCCCTGACCAACGGTTGTGCGCTGATCATTTTGCCCTCCTTAATAAGTTGGTTGATGTAAACACCACATTGGCTTACAAATTCATGATGCTGTTCAGGAGAGAATGCTGATTTGCTGTCGCTGTCATTACGTATCAATAACATGAATTCCTTCATAATTTCATCATTTTACAAGACGAAAATATAATATTCCTTTCTTCAAAATTAATAGAATAATCTTAACAGGTAATGCAACCCGGATCAAAAAGGTAAAACAGGCGCTTCGTGCAATTTTCATGCCAAACCTTCAAAAAAACTTCTAAAATATAAAAAATATATTTTTCGTGTTTTACACAATATTCAATAAACTGCACGTTATATTTATTCCACATTTCACATATTATGACATCCATCTTCCGGCAAACCATCATTCTGACAGGTTGCCTTTTTTTGTGCCTTGGCACATACAACTCCTGCAATAACAAAGGCGATTTGCAGGTTACTTCCAGGAATTTTGAAGACGAGATCGAGCAGCAGCAGAACCTGTCTTTCTCCTTCAATAAAGACATTTACCCCGATAGCTTGCTGAACAGATGGGACAGCACGGCTTACATTGAATTCTCCCCAACAGTAAAAGGACTGTTCAAATGGAACAGTTCAAATGAGCTTGTATTCTCCCCATCTGAAAGATTTATTCCCGGTACGGAGTACAAGGCCCGGCTTTCGAAACTGCTGGTAAAACACTGTAAGAAAAAATACTCGGTCAGTGAGGAACCGATCCGCTTTCATACAGCTCCACTCAGGGTTAATTCCACCCATCTTTCATGGTCCCGGGGCAAGAACGTATCTAGCGTGATGGTGCAGCTCGATATGGGTTTCAACTACGAACTAAACCTTGATGAGGTAGCAAAACACCTGAAACTAAGCAGTGGCGGCAACCCCATAAATGTAAACACTACAAACAACGGCAACGGCAAGGTCCTTTCCCTGCAATTTATGCCGGTAAATGATAAGGACGAAGAAACGCCGTTGAAAATAGAACTTGCAAAAGGTCTACCAGTAACGGGATCTCAGTACACCTCAGACAGGGATACCACATTTACCATAGGCATACCTTCAAGATACAACCTTACCATCACAGGAATAAGTGCCCAGCATACCGGCAATGAGGGAATTATAACAGTAAGTACATCACAGCCCGTGCTGGAAAACAACCTGAAGACATTGATAACACTGCAACCTGCAGTGCCTTTTGAAGTAATACTAAACGATGGAGGCTTTACTATTTCCAGCAATACATTAAGTGTTACTCAGACTTACCAGGTGAATATCTCCCAGAGGCTGGAAGGTGCATTAGGGGGTAAGATGAAAAGCGATTATACTGAACAGGTTACATTCGGTAAACTGAAACCCAGTATCACTTTTACTAACAGCAAGGGTATGTATATATCGGGCGCAGGATATAAAAACCTGGCACTGAATATTGTTAATGTGCCTGCCCTTGAGGTATCAGTAGTGAAAGTATATGAAAATAACCTTGAGAATTTCATGCGCCTGGATAAAAGCTATGACTACCATTACGATGAAAAGAACGACGATGAAAGCGGCAGCTTTGAGTACTACAATACCGGGAACCTCGGCGATACCATTTTTCACAAGAGCTATGAAACCAGTAAATTACCAAAGCAAAACTCGGCACACATCCTCCACCTTGATTTCCAGGACAGGATAAAAGACTATAACGGGGTCTATGTAATCTACGTGAAATCAAAAGAGCACAACTGGATACAACAGTCCAAAATAATTTCGATATCAGATATCGGTCTTATTGTTAAAGAAGAGAAGGACAATATTTATGTTTTCGCCAACTCCATTCATACTTCCAAAGCCCTGTCGGGGGTTAAGGTATCGTTCACAAGTACCACCAACCAAAAACTGTATACAGCTACAACCGATGGTGAAGGTGTCGCAATATTCAAGAACATCAGCACCTCTTCTCCCGGGTTTAAAGTAGGCATGGTAACGGCTAAGATGAACGATGAATTCAGTTTTGTGCTGTTTACCAAAACGCAGATAGGCACATCGCGCTTTGATGTTGGAGGCAGGATTGTCAATCAAACAGGACTGAATGCGATGATCTATGCGGAACGTAATCTCTACAGGCCGGGTGAGACTATACACGTAAGCACCATCATTCGCGATGAACAATGGAATCCGCAAGGCGATATACCGGTCAAGATCAAATTAACTATGCCAAATGGAAAAGAGTTTGCAACCATGCGCAAGATACTAAATGAACAAGGATCAACCGAAGCTGCATTTACTCCACCTCCTGCTACCATGACCGGCACCTATACAGTCCAGGTTTATTCAGGAAACGACATACTACTTAACTCATATGAAATAAGCGTAGAGGAATTTATGCCCGACAGAATGAAGGTAAACCTTACGATCAACAAGGAGGATTTTAAGCCGGGGGAGGAAGTAATTGCGGATATACAGGCCGATAATTTGTTTGGCACGCCCGCTGCCGGCAGGAATTACCAGTTTGAACTGAATATGTCGAAAATAACTTTTACTGCCGATAAATACCAGGGGTATGATTTCTCTACCAGGAATGATTTTCATTTTAGCGCAGATATGTCGGAAGGAAAAACGGGTGAAAAAGGCTATGCGATATATACCTATGAATTAGGGAAAGATTTGATTGATGCCGGTTTGCTGAAAGGCACTATTATGGCAACGGTATTTGATGAAACAGGCAGGCCTGTACACCGGTACTCAAATTTCAAGGTTTATACCCAACCTGTTTTCGTGGGAATAAAATGCGATGAGTACTATGTAACCTCACGGCAACCTGTGACGCTAGGTTTTATTGCCCTCGACAAAGCCAGTATACCTCAAAACCAGGATGTGCAGGTGGTAACTATTAAAAAGGAATGGCACACGGTTATCCAGCAAAACGGTAATAGTTACCGCTATGTATCCCAAAGTGAGGACCGGGTACTGTCAAGGCAAAGCCTGAAAATTACCGGCGCCAATACGCGTTTTACGTTTACCCCGCAGCAAAGCGGCGAGTATGAAGTACGCGTATTTATCGGCAACTCGAACAACTACGTTTCAAAAACGTTGTATGCATATGGATGGAACGACACCCAGTACACATCATTTGAAGTAGACAACGAAGGCAATGTGGACATAAAAGCAGACAAGAAAGAATACCACATTGGCGAGAGCGTGAATGTACTGTTTACCACGCCGTTTGAAGGTCGCATGCTCGTAACACTGGAACGCGACCATGTGCTCAAATACTACTATGTGGAGACTAAAAATAAATCAGCATCCATTTCGTTTAAGGCAGAAGATGACCACCTGCCCAATGTATACGTTACAGCTACCCTGTTCCGCCCAATGGATGGGAGCGATATGCCCCTTACCGTAGCCCATGGGTTTAGTTCAGTGACCGTCAGCAACAAAAGCAACACCATACCTGTCAATGTATCAGTAGCCGAAAAATCAAGGTCTAAAACCACACAAACGATCAATATTAAAACCGCTCCAGGCGCATACGTAACAATAGCAGCAGTGGATGAAGGCATTTTGCAGGTAAAGAATTTTGCCACACCCGATCCGTATAATTATTTCTACCAGAAAATCGCTCTTGCGGTTAACAGCTATGATATATACCCATGGCTGCTGCCCGAAATAAAAACTACGTTGTCAAGTACCGGTGGCGATGGCGCTGATAATTCAAAATTAAGAATGAACCCAATGTTTGTGAACCGGATTAAGAATGTATCCTTCTGGAGCGGGATCGTGCAGGCCGATGGTAGCGGAAATGTAAAATACAATATTGATATCCCTCAATTCTCAGGAGATATCCGGGTAATGGCTGTAGCGTATAAAGACAAAGCTTTTGGCAGTGGCGGCAAACACCTGAAAGTTGCTGACCCTATCGTTATAAGTACTGCGCTGCCACGTTTTTTAAGTCCTAAGGACGAAGTGGTAATGCCCATATCTATGAGTAACACGACCAACAAAGCAGCTTCAGCCACAGTTACAGTAAAAATATCAGGGCCGCTGGGTGTGAAAGGTGAAGAAACTCAGAAGGTGGAGATACCGGCAAACAGAGAGCAACGCGCTGTATTCAATATCATAGCCCAACCTTCTATTGGCGCCGCCAAAGTAACAGTTACGGTCAGGGCTATGGGTGAATCGTTTGTAAACGAAACAGATATTAGTATCAGGCCCCCTGCCTCTTTGCAAAAAATGACCGGTAGCGGTTTTGCGGCGCAAAACACAAATACATCCATTCCGTTTAAAAGCAATTTTATTTCCTCCTCAGTTTCCGGAAAATTTGTCATTGGCAAATCTCCGCTTACACAATTCAGCAAACACCTGGATGACCTTGTCAGGTATCCGTACGGTTGTGTGGAACAAACCACATCCGCGGCATTCCCACAGCTCTATTATGCCGATCTTGTAAAAAGCATGAATGGCATTACAGATAAAGAACTCAATCCTGCTTACAATGTGCAACAGGCAATAAACAAACTTCAGGCCATGCAACAAAGTGATGGTGGGCTTTCCTACTGGCCGCAGGGAGGATATGAAAGCTGGTGGGGCAGTGTCTATGCAAGTCACTTCCTGTATGAGGCGAAAAAAGCTGGTTACGATGTTAATGCCAATACGCTTGACCGGCTGCAGCAATACATGAAATACAAACTGGCTAAAAAAGAAACCATGACCTTCTACTATAACACAAATATGAAAAAAGAGGTAGTTCCGGAAGAAGTTCCATATTCATTGTATGTACTATCCTTGTCAGGACAACCCCAGCAGTCGGGTATGAATTACTACAAAGCGCATCCTGAACTGCTGACACTGGACGGCAGATACCTGCTTGCAGCCGCATATGCATTGGCCGGCCAGCCCTCGCAATCGAGGGAAGTACTGCCACCGGCATTTACAGGAGAAATTCCGAACCATTGCTTTACAGGCAGTTTCTATTCATACATCCGTGATGAGGCTTTATCTCTGAATGTACTATTGGACATTGATCCTAACAACAAGCAGGTAGGGATCATGGCAAAACAGTTGTCGGATATGCTTGCTAAGGAACGCTACCTGAGCACCCAGGAAAATGTATTCAGTATACTGGCATTGGGCAAAATTGCAAGGCAGGCAAATAAAACAACCGCAACTGCCGGTGTCACTGCAAATGGCAAGACCATAGGCAATACTTCAGGTGACCCGCTGACGATAAATATGAAAACGTATGCGAATGATGATATTGCTGTACAGGTAAAGGGAAATGGCGGTTATTACTATTTCTGGGAGATTGATGGCATTACCAGTGATGGAAGCTATAAAGAAGAAGATAGCTATATGCAGGTGCGCAGAACTTTTTTTGACAGAGATGGGCACCAGATATCGGGCAACAATTTCCGGCAGAATGACCTTATTGTGGTTCGTATTTCAATAGAAACTCAATATGACAAACCAATAGATAATGTTGCGATCACCGATATGTTACCAGCAGGATTTGAAATAGAGAATACAAGGCTAAGTGAGATGCCGGCGATGAAATGGATTACTGAAGAATCGCAACCTGACTACAGGGACATCCGCGACGACAGGATCAATATGTTTACTTCTGTTGGTCGCAAACGCAAGGATTATTACTACATGGTTCGTGCGGTTTCTCCCGGTACTTACCAGCTTGGACCGGTTCAGGCCGACGCAATGTATGATGGCAATTATCACTCCTATCATGGTGCAGGAGTGGTACGTATTTCCGATAGATAGGGGGAGTAGAAAGTAAAAAGTAAACGCCTTAACATACGACCCGCACCTTGACCATAAACAGCTGAGGTTCAATTAGTTAGGTGATTTTCGTATTTTCCGGCTAAAATTTGACGTAAAAATAAGCTGAAATCCGCTACCAAGGCTGCATTGCAGTTATAAAATTAGACAAATTATTTACTAATTAACAGTCATATACTTGTAAACAGGTATGCGGCTGTTTCATTTATATAATGGTTATGTTGCTCAAAGCACATTTAATAAGTTACAAAGACAGCCTGCAAACGTATGTATACTGTCCTGAAATAGACTTAGCAGAAAGCGGGGAGATGATGAGGGATGCAGAATACGCCTTTTATGCGTGGTATCCAAGATATTTAGATCATATGGCTCGTACTAACGGATTGCATAAATTTCTCCTTACGATTGATTGGAAAAAATCAAAAGAAGGCCTAATTTGTCCTGAATATTCTTATCGGGAAGCAATTGACGATCTGATACAAAGGCGGCTTGGTGAACACGAACACTTGTTTACCCCAACGGGAATACTGAAAGAAATACTAATTGCCATACCATATGAAAAGGGAGAAAATAACCATTATACAGATCACTGCATACCTAAATTCAATCGGGTTTTACAGTAGTGCTACTGAAAGTTCAAACGATGCAACTATATTTATAAACGAAAACTACCCTTCAATAACAGTACCGCATAGGTTTAGTTTTACTGCCTCGGAAATAGAAGGTAAAATTCTCAATCAGTCTATGTATAGGACGCTCCTTAAATTCATTGAAGATAACCCGAAGATTTGAAAATATACCTACTTTTTGGTATTAGATATTTGTTTTCCTAATTGGTGCAAAACTAACTGCAAATTTTCTTTACAAAAGTGAAAATACCCTGTAAAATAGCATGTTTACATTAAAGTTTGTGACGTACTTTTTGTACTTTATAGTACATCTGTACCGTTGCCAAACGCTAAAAATACATATTCCCTTAAAGGGTTCATTTCACGTTTTTCTGATGAAGAAACGTGCAGGGAATACCTTGCCAAAATAAGATGGAGAGGTAAACCACGTTGTCACCAGTGCGGGAATAATAAGAACAACTATAAATACAATCACCGGCCTACCTATAAATGTTCAAACTGTGGTACACAATTTAGAGCAACAACGGGTACGGTATTTGCAAACACTAAGATACCTTTATCAGATTGGTTCTTAGCAATCAAACTAATAGCATGTACAAAGAAAAGTATGTCGTCTTATCAGTTAGCAAAGGAACTTGGCATTACCCAAAAGTCTGCATGGTACATGGAAACCAATATCAGAGTGATGTTGGGCAATAAAGAATACAAAAACATGCTTAATGGCATAACCGAAGTTGATGAAGTTTACATGGTACGTGACGTAACAAAAGTTACAAAGCAGGGACACGGTACGAATAAGATGAAAGTACTTGGTTTGCGGCAACGTAACAGCGAAATTAAGCCACCGGGCGAAATAAGAATTACCATAGTTAATAAAGTAGACAGTAAAACTTTGCACCCGATAATCATTGACAATGTAAAAGTGGGTTCGTGGTTAATGTCTGATGAATGGAGAGCCTACAACAATCTTGAAGGTTATTTCAAACGTGGTGTAGTTAATCATAGCAGAAGGCATTATGTAGATGGAGATTTTCACACAAACAATATTGAAGGTGCTTGGTCACATTTGCGTAAACTGATAAGTGGTACACATCACAGACCAACGCCTGAGCATTTGCAAAAGTATCTTGACGAATTTGAGTTTAGATATAACCACCGGAAAAAATCGCTTGAATGTATTTTCAAGCAGGCAGTAAAACAATCAGATATTCATACAACACACGCTACAATAAGACAAAATTTGCGACCATTGGCAAATAATCCTAAACGTTCCAAAAAGTAATCGGTGATTTCATGTTCTATTTTATAAAGCGAATAATCGCTAAGAGGCGTATGCGCCATGAAAAGAGGTTAATCACAATTATTCGCCGGGCATTAAAACGCCGTGTAACTATTACAATTCCGCATCCGGTAGATTCTCCGCAAACTGAAAATAATTTTTCGTCTTTGTTAGAGATGTTTCAAACAAAGGTGCAAGCTCGGAAGCCTCAATAGTCTTTTGGAGTGCCACAACAACGATAAACAGTTCTTTAAATTCCGGGTAATCTTTAAATAATTTACGCTGTCTAATATCCATAGTCTTTTTATTTTTCAAACATACTGCATTTTGGAATTAAAACATACTAACTTTGGAGTATGTATTGCAATTCTTTTCAACCCGAAAATATGAAACGGAAAAAGGTAGCTGAAAAGCCGATGGCTTTCAGGGATGCTATACTATTGGCGGGAAATACTCCGCATTTGACGCATAAACAGATTGATGAACTAAGAAAAAACGGAAAATTAAAGAATATGAAAACATAAAGGGAATAATAAGAGTGTTTGTATTATAACATAGTGCTGCCGTTCTAAATGTCGAAAATTAAAACACCGCAAGCACACAATGGGTATAGTACGCCGTATGGCGTAACTGTGTCTTTTGTTTGCGGTGGGCTTTCGACAGCCTTGAACGACAAGGGAATTTCAGTTACGCTATTTTATTTGAAAAATGTTTGTGACATATTATTTAGCTATCGGCAAGATAGACCACCTTGAATAACGGTGCTTAAAAATCGCAGGTAAACTATTTAATCATTCACAAAACAATTTCAAATGGATACAAATGATTTAGAGAGAATCCACCTTACAAGAATAAATAAAGTCAGTTCCAATATCATAGATGCGTTCAGAGCATTCAATCACCAGGAATATTACGATGTACTATTAAAAGTTCACTTGGGATATAGTACAAGTGAACAGGTCGCCTCTGATGAAACTATTAGTATAAGCAGAGCATCATCAATATTATCTGAATTAAAAAATCGAGGCATTCTTAAAGTAGCCAAACAAAAGGACGGGCGTTACAATCAGTATTCTTTTGACAGGCACATGATGCGCAAAATAAAAAATGCGGCAAAATTAAATTGGTAATTATGAAAACACTTCTAACAATAGTATTCGCATTCTTATGCTTTGCAGGTAAAGCACAGGAAGATACACTAACCGTACCACAGCAGCATGGCTTGAATCTTGAATTTTCAGACTTGAATAGATTACTTCTCATGGACGATAACACTATGGACAATTATTTAACAGCAAAGGATTGGTCGTATATGACCCACAGGTTTGACACTGCACGCAGGAGTTATATTACGGAGTATGTTTTTGGGCGAGATACATACGGAGGTGTTAAATTTCAATTATCAATACGTACAGACACCAATGGTGTTAATTGTGCAGTCAACTTATTATATGTAGAAGGCGTGAAGCTGAACAACTATTTTATTAATCAGGCTGTAAAGAATGGCTTTAAGTATGTTGATGCACTAAAGGAGAAAGATGAATTGCTTAAATTTTATGCGAATGCAAACACGCATGTTTGCTTTGTAGCATTCTCTAAAGCAAATGGAGAAGGCGTTGCAGAAAATGGCAGGCTATTTACTACGCAATCCTTTACTGATGCAATAGTGACAGAGAAACGATACAGACAATTCAGATTAGAAAAAGGAATGGATACTAAGTAATGCCGACTTTTTAACCTAATGAAACAATCCATACCTGTTTCCAAGTATGGATTGTTTCATTTAATACGCAAGCAATGAAAAAACTAATTAAAAGGATTTATCTTTGGTTTAGGCTAAAACTAAACATAAAAATGTATTCAACGTTACATAAAGCAACGCAAGCAGTATTTTCAGCACTTTCCGGGTATTTAATTTCAACTAAAAGTCACAGACAGGATACTCTGGTTCAAAGTTTGAGTTATCTACAAGACAAAATAGATGTTGTAACTGATAGATACCATGTAGCCTTGTTAGGCAGTTACAATGCTGATAATTATTACATCAAAAGTTATTTAGTTGTACCAAATGAGGCAATGTATGGGCATGACAAGACTGTTTACATGCAGAAATTGGATTTGCTTATAAAACCTAATGGCACAATAGTGTGGGCATCTAATGCAAAAAGCATTCAGCTTGAATCTTTAGGAGAAGCTTATACTAAGCTGTTACTGGAAAGCATTTCTTAATAAAAATAGCTCTAAAAAGTAGCAATTAAGGTTACAAATTTGCGTAGTATATTTAGATCAAATTTCTATGCGCTTGGTGCGTATAGTATGTTAAAGCGAAAGTAAAAAGTAGAAAGAGAAGGTGAAGCGTATGTCAATGCCTGTGTTAACTGGTTTTAAGCGTGTAGCAAATAAAATGCTGAAGCGGCTTGCCTATGGCCTGCTCAGTGCGGTAGCTTTGTTTTTTCTGCTGGACCTTATATCGCCCTTGAAAGTCAACCTGCCATATGCAACTATAGTAGAGGCAAGTAATGGCGTTGTTTTGCATGCCTACATCGCAAGAGACCACCAGTGGCGTATAAAAACAAGGCTGGATGAAATTACTCCTGAGCTGAAGAAGGCTATTATTTTTAAAGAAGATAAACACTTCTATCATCACCTGGGTATCAACCCGCTGGCCATAGGGAGGGCATTGGTCAATAACATTTTTCACCTGAAGCGAACCTCAGGCGCTTCTACCATTTCCATGCAGGTGGTCCGGCTGCTAGATCCAAAACCACGTACTTATTTCAACAAATGCATTGAAATGTTCCGTGCCATGCAATTGGAACTGCATTTCAGTAAGGAGGAGATTTTACAACTCTATCTGAATGTAGTTCCGTATGGCTCTAATATACAGGGTGTTAAATCCGCCTCCTTATTGTATTTCAACAAAACACCGGACCAGCTTTCACTCGCAGAGATTACAGCATTAAGTATTATCCCTAACAGGCCCAATTCACTGGTGCCCGGTAAGGACAACGCACTGATCGTTAAAGAAAGGAACAAATGGCTGAACCGGTTTAAAGAAGCTAAGCTATTCCCGGAGACTGTTATCAATGATGCGCTTGCAGAACCATTAACCTGCTACCGGCACAATGCCCCGAATAACGTTCCGCAGTTTGCCCTGCGCATGAGAAGAAACTATCCGGGCCGGGGAGAAATACGATCTGCCCTTGATGAGAAAATGCAGCAAAAGGCCGAAAATATTGTCACAGATTATGTGAACCAGCTGAAGCTGCACAACATCAATAATGCCTCTGTACTAATAATTGACAACACCACACACCAGGTACTCACTTACATTGGTTCTTCAGATTTTGCAGACCGCTACCATTTTGGCCAGGTTGATGGCGTGAGCGCATTACGCTCTCCGGGAAGCACTTTAAAACCATTACTTTATGGACTCGCTTTCGATAAAGGCTATATTACACCCAAGACCACCATTGCGGATGTGCCAATCAACATCAAAGGCTATTCCCCTGAAAATTATGACCGGCTCTTCAGGGGTAATGTAACCGCAGAATTTGCATTAAGTAATTCCCTGAATATCCCTGCTGTAAAACTGCTGGACAGAGCAGGCACCGGCAATTTTATCAACACCATGTACCAGGCAGGATTTTTATCTGTATGGCTAAAGAAAAATAAAATGGGGTTATCCCTTATCCTGGGAGGTTGTGGTGTGCGGCTTGAAGAACTAACCGCATTGTATGCATCTTTTGCTAATGATGGCAGATACAGTCCATTACAATACCTGGCGCCGGATGCAGCATTGACTGGAAAGAAAATTTTTTTGCATCCGGCAAACAACACAACAAACCAGGGAACTCCTATCCTTTCTCCTTCAGCCAACTACATGCTTACAAAAATCCTGAGTGAGCTGCACCGTCCGGATTTGCCGAACGCTTATGATGAAGCCCAGGGCATACCGAGGATTGCCTGGAAAACAGGAACTTCTTACGGCAGGAAGGATGCCTGGAGCATTGGCTACAATAAACGCTATACCATCGGTGTATGGCTCGGCAACTTCTCAGGGGCAGGCGTACCTGAACTTAGCGGCGCTATGACGGCTACTCCGCTGCTCTTCAAATTATTTAATGCCGTAGACCACAACGCAGCCAACGAATGGCTGGAACCTCCTACAGATATCGGGTTCAGGCTTGTGTGTGCCGAAACAGGTAAAATACCTAATGACTTCTGTTTCAACCAGGTGATGGACTATTACATTCCCGGTGTTTCTACAAACGAAAAATGTGACCACTTTAAAGAGACCTGGTTATCTGCCGATGAGAAATTCAGTTATTGCACATCCTGTTTGCCGCCTGATGGTTACAAAACCAAGCTGCTGCCCAACATTCCACCTGACCTGGCAGGCTACTACGATGCAACAAATACAGCCTATAAAAAATCGCCTCCTCATAACCCATCCTGCTCTCGAATATTCCAGGGGCAGGCCCCTGTCATTACCTCGCTTACCAACGGCATGACCTACCTAGTTGAAAACAAAGAGCAGCAGAAATTTCAGCTTGCATGCACCGCAGGCAGCGATGTAAGAAAGGTATACTGGTATATTAACGATAAACTTTACGCTGCCGCCAAAGCCGACCAGAAAATATTCTTCAGCGCACCTGCTCCGATCATGAAGATCTCCTGCACAGATGATAAAGGCCGTATCTGCAATATTTTTATTAAGGTCAGATTCATTTAATACCAACTTAGAAAAATAGTAAAGAGGTATACTAATAAATTCTTCCCTGTATATTGGCGTCATGCAGTATAGGGCTCTGCATCAGCGAATCTATAGTCTCTTTTGAAATGGTGATCCTGCTTGCATGCATACCTCGTGAGGTAAATAAACCAATGGCATTGTCTCCGCTGATATTTGAATAGATGGGTTCAATTTCAGACCCTGTTAACCCTGTTCCCTGGGTTAAGCTATTTTGTTGATAATTCAGAAAATCCTGCGTACTTATGTAAACATAAATCTCACTTTTGTTAAGCAACCTGGCCGTATTAGGCGGAAGCGGATTTGCTGTAATGAGGGCAGATGCAATGGCACTGTATAGTGAGTTATTATAGATCTTGAAATCAATACTGTTATTGGTAAAATTAAAATAACCAGTATTGTAATCATAATAATGAGGGGTAAGCTGGTGTGTTGCTATGTTAGAGTCATCCCAGTTAAATCTTACAATAGCCTGGGCGATTACAACAGGGTTGCTTTGGTAATGGAAGAAGAAATTAACTGGGGGAAGAAAATAACCCTGCATCTCAAAGTATTTGTTCCCAACGGTATTATGAAAATCTAAAAAAATGTGCGCATTCGTATCCAATGCATCAACATAGAATTTGCCGGGAGTAACATCATCAATTATTGGGGTCTCAGCTGAATCCGTCTTACCGGTTGTCAGGTTGGTAATTACGATGCGGTAAATGTAATTGGGGTTGAGTTGGTTGGTAAATTTATAGGCATAATTGGGTGCGGTAAAAAATGATCCGGGTTCTTTTTGATAACCTTCAAGATCAAGGTTGACCCTGTTCAGGTGGATCGTATCAATCGGATGAACATTATCGGTAAAACTAAATCGCCTAATTTTTACATTCAGGTTGGCATAGAAACTTGAATCAGGGGTTTGCGCCATTACCAGTGCGCTTTTATCCTGCGAAAGGAATGCCTTCTGAATACGGATATAATGGGCGGTATCCTGCATATCCAGGAACCCGTATACTACAGTAATATCTTTATAGGGCGCAGCAATTTTAAATTTCTCAGAACAGCCGGGTAAAGTAAACAGGGCAATTATTGCAATAATCGGAAATATAATTTTTTTCATTTGTATAACACTTGGAAAGCGGACAAAGGTAATTATTTAGTTGATATATTGATAAGTTAAAAAGTTAAAGGTTTAAATTGATTGTAGTTATTTCTGATTAGTTCATTTTCCGTATTTTCACAGCTTTATGGCTATCGTTACCATCGGCACTCCATTTAATATTGACCTCGAATTTAAGATTGCAGTCTTCGGCAAAAGGCTGGCTGCATGGTTTATTGACATAATAGTCATCTGTATTTATTATTACCTGATGCTGCGGTTTATTTACCCTGTTTTAAATATGGGAGACGGGGTAAGTACCACAGCGGGTTATACGATAATTATTATTCCCGTTTTACTCTATCAATTACTATTTGAACTTTTCCTTAACGGACAAACAATAGGCAAAAAGCTGTTGGGAATAGGGGTAATTGATATTGAAGGCAAAGAACCATCGTGGGGGCAATACCTGATCAGGTGGATACTTTGCCTGGGCAATTTATTTGTGTACCTGATACCATATATTTTGTGGGAAGCGCCGCTGGCAATGATCTTTTTTATGATCCTCTATCTCCCTGACTTCCTGAGTGTTGTTATTTCCGGCAAATCTCAACGGCTCGGTGATTTTGCAGCAGGTACCGTGGTGATAGATAAAAAATACAGGGCCAATATTAGTGAAACCATTTACCAGGAAATAGAAAATCAGCACTACCAACCATTATTCCCGCAGGTAATGCGGCTTACAGACCGGGACATTAACGGCATACGCAATCTTATTAATATCAGGCGGCCCGGCAAGGATACAGAAATATATACACAACAGGTAGTAGACAAAATAAAGAAAGTACTCTCAATAGAATCTGAAATGTACCCGGTGGATTTTCTGGAACAACTGCTCAGGGATTACAATTATTATACTGCCAGAAAATAAGGCAATTTCAACATTACTAAAAATGCACAATTGTTAAAATCAGCATAAAAGACAAAATATTATTACAAAATGTAAAAAATACTTTACTTTTGGTAAAAATTATTTTACATGAAAAATCAACTTCTTTTACCACGCCAATGCAGAATACTTGGAATAATTCTGCTCCTGCCTTCTTTAGCTTTGTTTATTGCGTACTTCAATTTCAATTTTGAGTTCTCGATCCTGGCCACAACCCCGCCACGAAAATCAGACCTGTTGGGAGGTAATAATAACCTTACCGATGAATTAGCTATTGCAGGAGTTATCATTTCCTTATTTATGATCGCGTTTTCAAAGCTGCGCCGGGAGGATGAGTATACCCGTTTCATAAGGCTGCAGTCCTTACAGGTAGGTGTTTATGTGAATTACGCTATTTTTATACTGCTGACTTTCACCGTTTACGGTGGCAATTATCTCTCAGTATTATTTTACAATATCGCCACTATACTGATTCTTTTTATCCTTGCATTCAATTACAATCTATACATTAAGCCAAGACTTTCCAAATCCCTGTCCGCATGAAAAACACTATAAGAATAGAACGTGCTATCAAGAACATAACACAGGCGGAACTTGCCGAAAAAGTAGATGTATCGAGGCAGACTATTAATGCTATTGAAGCTGCCAAGTATGTACCATCTGCAGTATTGGCATTAAAGATCTCAAGGCTGTTTGGCAAGCCGGTAAATGAAATATTTGAGCTTGAGGAAGGGGATTAGTCCTGTGATGTAAAGACGGGCATATCAAATATCATTAATAATGAATGATGCGGTCTGACCATTAATCAGCAGTCTGACCGCATCGCTGCTGATTAATTTCCATGAGCTGTTCCGCTAATGTTGCAGAAATTTACCGGTATCAAAAAATATTTTTACAATTTTTTAAAAAACATGACCATGGTCATAAAAAATGATCTATATTTATACATGGATGACATTTTGGAAAAATGGATTTGAGTGGAAAATGCCGTCAGGTTTCCGGTTTGTTCCACCTATTTTCCGCTTTATCTGTTAGAAATCCTGCTCTTTCGCCCGGTTATATTACGCCGCAATTATTTTTGTATTTTTACTTTAAAGGTAGAAGTATAGACATATACTTTTAATAAGGTTAGAAAGCTTAACTATATGATCATAGTGACAAGGGCAATTTACTGAAACATAGACTGATGTAGAAACACTCAATTTTATACTGGTTTTATTGCCAGCAATGAATTGATTTGTAAATTTAACTGGATGGAAAATACTATTAAACAGGCATAATCCAGGTAGTTATTGATTCCAAATTGATTAAGCATAAATATAATATATATGCTAACTAATTACTAACATTTTTTGAAAAAAATACGCCTTAAATATGCACCTATAGTAAAAACAAAGTCCTACTACTATTTATAAAGAGTACTTATTATTCAAAACAAACCACTAAAAATGAAGAAAAAATTTATCCTTATCCCGCTCATTGGTGCGCTGCTTTACCTGAGCCTTTCCAGTTATTATTACGGGCCAGCATATAGCGGTCTTGGTGATCGCACAGGAGCAACCGGAGGGACCATGGGTTGCGGAAGTGGTTGCCATTCCAGTTCGGCGACATCACTTTCTGCTGTAACTATTCAGTTACTCAGCGGCAGCACACCAATTACGGCTTACGTACCTGGTACTACCTATACACTGAAAATAACAGCCACAAACAACAACAGCAGTACCCTGCCAAACTTCGGGTTCCAGGCACTTATTGTAAAGTCATCAGGAGCAGGTACAAGCAGTGCAATAAGTACCGGAACATTCGGATCGGCGCCTGGCAGCACGCACACCCAAACCGTTGGCTCAGTTGTGATTTTTGAACATTACAATGCATCTTTCGGAGATGGGTCAATTGCCGCCGCAACTGGCAGCGGGTCTACCGGCTCTACTTATACGGAGAGCATTTCCTGGACTGCACCCAGTGCAGGTACGGGCAGCGTTGTACTATACGGTGTTGCAAACCTTGTCAATCACAATTCCGGCGCTGATGCCGGCGACCTCTGGAATACAGCCACCCCGGTTACCATATGCGAACAGTTACCTGCCATTACCGGAACATTATCAGTTTGCGCTGGGGCAACAACTACATTATCAGATGCTTCTTCAGGAGGAACATGGAGTTCAGCTTCTCCGTCGGTAGGCACCATCAATACTTCAGGAGTAGTTACTGGTATTTCTGGTGGCACTACCGTGATAAGTTATGGTTCGGGATGTACAGCAGGGGCCGTTGCTACCACCGTTACTGTAAATGCTGTTACTCCTGGCAACTTTGTATCAGGTTCCGGACCTGCGGTGGTTTGTGCCGGTTCAACAATAACACTAGGTAACATTAACCCCGTAGGAACCTGGAGTTCTGCAAGTACCGGAATAGCTACTGTAACTTCAGGCGGAGTAGTAACGGGAGTATCAGCAGGTACCGCAGTCATCAGCTATTTTGTACCAAGCATAGGATGTGCTGCAACAACTACCGTTACCGTTAATGCACTCCCCACTATCAGCGGAACACTAAGTATTTGCCCTGGTACAACCACGACGCTGTCTGCGACCCCGGCAGGCGGAACATGGGTCAGCAGCAATCCAAGTATGGCTTCTGTTGGTTCTGCATCAGGAATAGTGACCGGCGCCATTTCAGGTAACCCGGTAATTACCTATACATCACCCGGCGGATGTGTGAGAACTGCAACAATTACTGTCAATGCATTACCGTCGGCTATAACGGGAACTCTGATGCTTTGCCAGGGCGCTACCACACCATTGGCCAACGCAACAACAGGAGGGAACTGGAGCAGTGTGAGTACAGGCATAGCGACAATTGGCACTTCAGGCATTGTTTCAGGTGTGGCAGGCGGCACATCAACCATAAGTTATACTTTGCCCTCAACTGGCTGTGCGGCTATTGCCGTTGTTACCGTAAATCCTGCCCCATTTCCCATAAGCCCATCTTCATTTGCCATTTGCCCCGGAGCCACACAGCCTTTATCTGAGAGTACTACAGGCGGCACCTGGAGCAGTGCGGGTACCGGTATAGCATCGGTGGGTACTTCAGGAACAGTTACCGGCATTGCAACAGGATCAACAACCATCAGTTATACCTTAACCGGCACCGGATGCTATACAACAGCCGCCGCCACTGTTTACCCTTTGCCATCGCCTATAACCGGAACTTTAAGTGTATGTGTCGGTTCCACCGATACATTGCATGATGCAACAACCGGCGGTTCCTGGACCAGTGGCAGCACAACTTTTGCCACAATTGATCTTTCCACTGGCATAGTTTCAGGCATTTCAGGCCCAGGCACCTCTGTAATTACCTATACTGACTTATCCACCTTTTGCACAACAACATCAGTGGTAACAGTTAATCCTCTTCCAACCATGGGATCAATAGGGAGCAGTTTGAATGTGTGCCCCGGCACCTGCACCTCGTTAAATTGTACACCAGCTGGTGGTACATGGGCCAGCCTTATTACATCGGTAGCAACCATAGGTTCATCCAGCGGTATAGCCTGCGGTATTACGGGCGGAGCTACTTCAACAGTCGTATATTCCTATACTGATGTCAATGGTTGTTCGAATACAGCTAGCAACATTGTTACTGTAAATCCTGCTCCGTCGGCTATTTCGGGTTCTTCTGCGGTTTGTGTTGGATCAGCAACAGCTTACACCGACGGATCATCAGGCGGTAGCTGGAGCAGCAGTAATACAAGTGTTGCATCAGTTGGATCAACTGGTTTAGTGACTGGTATCGCTACAGGGTCTGCAATTATTTCATATACCGCCTTAGGTTGTTCCGTAACAAAAACAATTACTGTCAATCCAATTGTATCAGTAATAACCGGTCCATCAATAGTATGCCCCGGCACTACAATTACATTAACAGACACAATACCCGGTGGAACCTGGAGCAGTGGCAGTACTGGTATTGCAACAATAGGATCAACGTCTGGAATAGTAACCGGTGTCACATCTGGTATTGTGGTAATCACTTATTCTTCCGGAGCGGGGTGCTTCAGGACTAAAACAATTACAGTGAACCCGCTTCCTGCTGCAATAGGCGGGGGTAGTGCAGTGTGTGTCGGAAGCTCCATTTCCTTAACTGATGGCACTCCCGGAGGTACATGGAGCAGCAGCGCTACTGGTACAGCTTCAGTTGGATCAACAGGAGTGGTTACCGGTGTTTCAGCAGGAACAGCTACCATCAGTTATACCGTATCCACAACCGGTTGTTATGCCACCAAACCCATAACAGTCAATCCCCTCCCAATCATTGCTCCGATTACAGGCACTACCAATGTATGTGTTGGTTTGACCTCGGCTCTGGGTGATGCTACACCAGGTGGCACATGGGCAACAAGTAATCCGGCTGTTGCTTCGGTTGGTTCTTCATCCGGAATTGTAACAGGTGTTTCGGGTGGTACTGCAGTAATAACTTATACTGCGGCAAACGGGTTTGGCTGTTCAGCTTTTGTAACAACCGCGGTAACAGTTAATCCTGTACCATCAACAATCGGGGGTGCAACTTCGGTCTGCACCGGCATTTCAATCACATTAACTGAAAGTACCCCCGGAGGCTCCTGGAGTTCTTCAAGTCCGAATGCAACTGTTGGTTCTACCGGGTCAGTTACAGGAGTGATTGCAGGAACTGCTGTTATTTCTTATACTTTACCAACAGGATGTTATACTATAATAACGATCACTGTCAATCCTTCACCTGGAGCTATAACCGGCGCTGCAAGTGTATGCTCTGGTCAGTCCACTACCTTGACCAACTCTTCTCCGGGTGGTACCTGGACCACCAGCAGCGGTTCGCTGGCAACTGTTGGCTCATCTTCAGGTGTTGTAACCGGAGTTGCACCCGGAACGCCAATCATTACTTACACACTACCCGGTGGTTGTTTTGTAACGAAGGTTGAAACTGTAAATGCTTTATCACCAATTTCCGGCCCATCTTCTTCTTGTGCAGGCGCAGCAACAACATTAACAGACGCTACCGGTGGCGGCACTTGGAGCAGCAGTAATACAGTAGTAGCAACTATAGGATCATCATCCGGCGTGGTCACGGCGATTGCAACAGGATCAACTACCATATCCTATACCCTGCCATCGGGTTGTGTGGCTACAATAACATTTAGTGTTATTTCCTCACCAGCTCCAATTTCCGGCTCTACCCATGTATGTATTGGTTCCACTACAGGATTAACTGAAACAGGTGGCGGCACTTTGACCTCTTCCAGTACTTCTGTAGCAACTATAGGATCAACTGGTATTGTAACAGGCGTAACAGCGGGTATAGCTACAATTACTTATTCTCTTGGCACAGGATGTACAACTACTTTGCCTTTTACTGTTAATCCATTGCCTTCGGTCATCACCGGAGCAGGGACCGTTTGTCCGGGCGCAACTACTTCATGGTCGGATGCTACTACAGGCGGAACGTGGAGCACCATCTCCACCAGCGCTTCTGTTGGATCGTCATCCGGTCTTGTGACAGGAATAACTTCTGGCCTGGCAACAATAACTTATACATCTTTGTTAGGTTGTAATGTAACACGAGTTGTTACTGTCAATGCAGGCGTTGCTACTATTTCCGGAACCTCGATAGTATGCGTAGGTTCTACCAGCAGCCTGACAGATGCGACACCGGGAGGCTCATGGACTTCAGGGGCTACCGGCATAGCTACAATTTCATCATCTGGTGTGTTGTCAGGTGTTAGTGCAGGAACCGGTTCCATTACTTATACCATAGGAAGTACAGGTTGTTATGCCTCCACGCCTTTTACTGTTAATCCTTTACCTGCTTCTATTACCGGAACATTGAGTGTCTGTGTGGGTGCGACAAGCTTACTTGACGATGCTACCACTGGCGGTACGTGGACAGCTTCAGGTTCTTCTGCTACAATAGGTTCTTCCTCAGGTCTTGTCACTGGTGCATCTACCGGCCTATCAACAATAAGCTACACCTTACCTACAGGGTGCAGAAAAACCGCGTCTGTAACTGTGAACGCATTGCCAATAGTGGCAGTTTTTTCAGGTCCGCTAAATGTTTGTTCCGGCAGTACAGCTACGCTTATTGACGCTACTCCCGGAGGCACCTGGAGCAGCAGCGATATCACCATTGTTTCTGTGGGCAGTTCCTCAGGTGTAATTACAGGCGTAACTGTTGGCTCCGCAACCATTACTTATACAGTTACCAGCAGTGCAGGCTGCACCAGCTTTGTAACTGCGGCAATAACAGTTAACCCTGCCCCTTCACCCATCACCGGAACTGCAACCATGTGTGAGGGTTCCACAACTGCCCTGGCTGATGCCACATCAGGCGGCGCCTGGAGCAGCAGCCCCACTACTATTGCAACTGTCGGCTCAACCGGAATTGTAACCGGTGTTGCCGCAGGTACAGCTATCATTACTTACACAGCCACTTCCGGCTGCACCGTCACCTATGGTGTTACTGTTAATCCTATGCCTTCGGCAATCGGGGGAACAACCCATGTGTGCGCAGGATCAACTACAACGCTGACTGACGTTATTACCGGTGGTACATGGACAAGCGGTACTATTACCATCGCAACAGTGGGTTCTGCTTCAGGTATTCTTAGCGGCGTACTGGCAGGAAACGATACTATCACTTATACATTGCCAACAGGTTGTTCCATCACAGTTCCCATAACTGTTAATCCCTTGCCGGTTTCAGGTACAATCACAGGCCCGTCAAGCGTATGTGCCGGCGCTGCTATCTCACTTGCCGATGCTACAACCGGTGGTGTATGGAGCAGCAGCAATACTACCCTCGCAACGGTTGGTTCTGCCGGATTGGTAACAGGGGTTATTGCCGGCATTGATACCATAAAGTACACCGTAACCAACATCTGCGGCGCTTCGGTGGCGATGCAGGTGATCACCATCAATCCATTGCCTGTAGCAGGTACCATTACGGGGGCTACCCTGATTTGCATTGGAACTCCTGATACATTAACAGATGCTGCACCGGGCGGCTCATGGAGCAGCAGCGATATAACAGTTGCTACCGTTGGTTCGGCATCAGGATTTGTAACAGGGACAGGAACCGGTTCAGCTACCATCACTTATACGGTTACCAATATCTGCAGCACTGCAACGGCCACGCTTGCAGTAACTGTCAGCACCCTCCCCTCAGTGGACGCCATTACAGGTATTGACAGTGTTTGCGAAGGAGATACGATAGCGCTCAGCGATGCAACACCAGGCGGAAGCTGGTCGGCAGACAACAGCAATGCTACCGTAGGCGCTACCGGTACAATAACGGGTGTAACAGCAGGCACCACTACTATAAGCTATTCTGTGACCAATGCATGCGGTACAAATGCAGCCACACTATTGGTAACCATCAGATCTCATGTGGTTTGCAATGTTGGCATAAAACCATTGCCATCATCCCCTGATTTCAGGGTATATCCTAATCCTTCGTCAGGATCCTTTACCGTTGAAATACCGGAAACAGTCAACGGATCAGTAATAACCATTGACGATGTGTTAGGAAAAACGATTGAGACAAGGGTGATTGAAGGTACCAACGCACAGAAAACAGTATTTACTTTAAATATTGCAGCAGGCACCTACTTTGTCAGCGTTCATGCAGGTAACAGGATATTCAGGGCAAAATTAGTGATCTGGTAAATAAAGCTTTGCTGTTAATATTCGTTGAACTAACCGGGATATTCCGGTAAAAAGGGATATCCCGATACACTATTAGCCCCCTGGTAATAATTGCTTATTACCACAAGTTAAGTTTCTTGCAAATTTTTTCTACATTTGTTTTCTAAGGATTCAAGTTTTCAAATCCATTAAATATTATGAGATCAAAAATTACCTTTTTATTTATATCGCTCTTAAGTTGTGCTGCATTATCGTCCAGCGCACAATATATTTATACGTTTGCGGGCACGGGGTATGGTCACGGTACAGGTATCGGCGGATACACGGGTGATGGCGGTTTGGCAGGGTCTGCCGAGTTAAACAGCTGCACCGGTGTGGCATTTGATGGCGCAGGTAACATTTACATTGCAGACAGGGCCAATAACGTTATCCGTAAAGTAAACACCTTTGGTATCATATCTACTTTTGCAGGTAACGGAACTGCAGGTTACAGCGGAGATTATGGGCCTGCCACCGCTGCAAAGCTGAACCAGCCTTACAATGTAGCTGCCGACGCACCGGGAAATGTATATATAGCTGATTATAGCAACAATGTTATCCGCAAAGTAAGTACTTCGGGTATTATCACTACCTACGCAGGTACAGGCGTTGCGGGTTATTCAGGTGATGCCGGCCCTGCTTCAAGTGCGAAATTGCACAATCCGGCAGGGGTTGCCCTGGACACCTTCGGCAACCTGTACATTGCAGATGCTAATAATAATGCAATAAGGGAAGTTATTACCTCCGGAAGCATATATACCCTGGCAGGGACAGGTACCGCAGGCTATAGCGGGGATGGAGGCAATTCAACATTGGCGCAATTGAATTACCCTGTCAGTATTGCAGTTGACCCATTCCAGCAGGTTTATATTGCAGATTATTTCAATAATGCTGTAAGAATTATAGATACATTCGGAATCATCAACACTTTTGCCGGTAATGGAAGTATAGGCTATAGCGGCGACGGTCATGCAGCAACTACCGCCCAATTGCATTATCCTGCCGGCGTTTCTGTTTTTTCTTTCGGCAATGTATATATTGCCGACCAGGGCAACAATACGGTTCGCTATGTTAACAGCGCAGGAACCATTACTACATTCGCAGGAAAGAATACCAATGGGTATGCAGGAGATGGCGGACCTGCAAATAATGCTGAACTAAGCTCGCCCAAAGGAATCGCCATTGATGGCCAGAACAGGCTGTTCATTGCAGATTATGATAATAATGTAATCAGGGTGGTGAAGGCATTCAATGGAGTGCCTAAACTGCAAAGTAGTGCGGAAGGTTTAAAAATATACCCCAACCCTTCAAAAGGTTCATTTGCATTACAACTGCCCGCTACCCCGGGACCCTCTGCTATAACTATAACCGATGTTCTGGGCAGGGCTATTGAAACACAAACCGCACCTGCAGCCAATGCATCGCAAACCATTAATTTCAGTGGTTTACCCGCAGGAAATTATCTTGTAAAAGTTATTTCAGGAGAAAATACATACAACGAAAAGGTAGCTGTATGGTAACAATTATCAGAAATATAAGGATGCGGCAATTAATAAATTGTCGCATCCTTATATAGTGAAGATGTCAAAATAAATCCTGCAATTTGACTGTTCTTTCTCATTTCTGCGTCGTTGCAATCCCGATAGCTATCGGGATTAAATAACTTTTTATTCGCGGATTTTGCGCCTAGCATAAAAGAAAAATAACTATCCAACTTCGTAGGATTTATTTTGACATCTTTATTTATAGCCCTATCTTAAATAGTTATGGCGCCCTCCTTCCTTTTTTGCTTTTTGATTGCCGTAACTTTGATGGCACAATTATTTTAAAAAAATAAAAAATAAAACTGGTAATTATGGAACACACACTCCCAGCATTAAAATATGCTTTCGACGCCCTGGAGCCACATATTGATGCGCAAACAATGCAAATACATCATGGCAAACACCACCAGGCATATGTAGACAATCTGAACAAAGCCCTTGCCGGCTCAGAAGGTGCCGATAAGAGCCTGGAAGAACTAATGGCTAATATTTCTTCTTACCCGGTGGCGGTCAGGAATAACGGTGGCGGGCATTATAACCACTCCTTATTCTGGTCTGTCCTTGGCCCGAATGCCGGCGGAGAACCTGCGGGAGACCTCGCAAATGCCATCAATGAGACTTTCGGATCGTTTGATACACTTAAAGAAAAAATGAGCACAGCAGGCGCTACCCGTTTCGGCAGCGGCTGGGCATGGCTCACCATTGCAGATGGCAAACTAAGTGTTTCTTCATCCCCAAACCAGGATAATCCCCTGATGGATATTGCGGAAGTAAAAGGCTTCCCTATACTTGGAATTGATGTTTGGGAGCATGCCTACTACCTGAAATACCAGAACCGGCGTCCCGACTACCTGAAAGCAATATGGAACGTAATCAACTGGGAAGCAGTTGCCATGCGCTTTAAAGCAGGCAAATAACGCATCAATTCAGTTTAGTCAATGAATGTGATCCCGCTCCATTACCGGTGCGGGATTACTCAATTTTATGAACTCATATAATAAATTGACAGACATGCCGTTTAAGAATAAACATATTCTATGAAATACATCCTTTGCATATCACTATTGTTACCTGTTCAATTGTTTGCGCAAAACACCGACTCTGTTAAGCACGGTATAGGTCTATTTGCCGAAATGAACACCGGTTTCAATAGTGGGCAGAATGCCTCTATGACAACCATGGGCCTGCAGTACACTAAGAAAACAAAGGGGCCTTTGTCGTACAATATCTCCCTGGCCTATGGCAACTATGAAAACCGGCCGCTGCCACTTGCAGGCTTCATAAAGGGCGACACCGTGTACGGTCGCAGCGTTGGTCACAATATTGATCTGGCTGTAGTTGGATTCGGGCTGGAAGTACAGCACCAGTTTTACAGAAAGCTATACTTTTTCAGTGGCCTTCAGTTACGGTTAGGATACGGCTCGGGTAATACAGATACCGCAATTATGCAACAGTACAATTACTCCGGGCCCAACCCAGCCGGAACGTCAAACAATGGAGTAGTCACCTACGAAACAAATGAACGCGGCCCATCGGCAACCATGTTTTACGCCGGCCTCACCCCCTACTTCGGCCTGAAACTGGAGTTCAAAAGATTCGTTATTGGCACGTCATTCATGAACTACTTCACAGTTCAGTCGTTAAATGTAAAAGGCGGAGGCGAGGGAAACGGCACTGAAGCTGGTTTTGATCTTAGTAATCTTTCGCAGCGCTTTTTTATCACGTACAAATTTTAAAGGACCTGACCCGGAAATACAAATTCATCAGTGAACACCAAACGAAAATCCAAATCCGACAATCAGGCCACCGGGTGCTATGAGGTTTATTGCTTTCGTCGAATTACTGCTGATCGGGTCACCCGAAGTCTGGACAAATTTATCGCCACCGCTCACCGGGATTGAATAACCCAACTCCATGTAAATGCGGTTGGCACGCTTACCCAGTCTCCAGTATTTGTATGCGGCAGCAAAAATATTTGCCCGTGAATGCAGGTCAAGAGTCACTGTTTCAGTGGTGCCATATATGGTTTCCAGGTTATCCTGGAAATTGCTCAGGCCGGTATTGTAGGTGAAACCCGCACCAAATGCCCATCCCTTGAAATTGTCGTTAAGATAGTACTTGCAGGAAGCTGTTAGTTTGCTGCCCCATGTACTGATACCTGCCCCTCCTTCAACCGAAAAATGGCCGGCAACGGGCACTTCAGCGCTGGCGCCAATAAAACCAGTATTATTATTTATCCCTGTACTAATGTTATACACAACGACATAAATAATGCAGCATAAAAATAGTATCTTTGGTAATTCTTTATCAAAAACTTATTTGTATGAAGCAAGTTACAATTGCCGATGCCGCAC
>CAIMDZ010000153.1 GCA_903839875.1 uncultured Bacteroidota bacterium | reverse complement strand
GAAGCAGGTGCATGGCAAACTCACCGGAACAATAAGGAAGCCAAAATAAAATGGCACTTCACCTGTGAGGATGCAAGGGTGAAATTATTAAAACTTTATCCGTCAATTCATGCGTGACATGACACTAGGTCCCGCTTTTTCAGCGGGAGGGGTTCAGGGGTGTTACTACCAATCCTTTTGCAGTTTCACAGGTACACCCTTTTCTTTATTGATTTTTTCTTCCAGCTTTTTTTCCTGCTGCTGCAATGTATTCAGCATATTTTCAGCTTGTTGCTGAGACAGCTTGCTGGATTGGTTTTGGCCTTCTTTGGGTTCTTTATTTTTATCGTCTTTTTCTCCATTGTCATCCTTCTTATCCTTATCCTGTTTGTCTTGCTTATCTTTTTTCTGGTCTTTATTTTTCTGATCTTGTTTGTCTTTGTCCTTGTCTTTTTGGTTTTTGTTTTGTTTATCCTGTTCCTGTTGTTTCTTCAGCATCTCCTGGGCATACGATAAATTATATTTTGCATCCGCATCCTCCGGGTTATTCCGCAGGGTCTGTTTGTAGGAGTTAATAGCATCTTCCCATTTTTTTTCAGACATGTATGAGTTACCTATATTGTAGTTCGCTGCTGCTTTTCCTTTTTTGTCATTGGTTGACTTTTCAGTAGCAGCCATTATTTTTCTTGAGGAGTCGAATTTTTGTTGCTGGTACAATGAATTACCCAGGTTAAAGAGCCCTGAGGTATTATTCGGTTCTCTCTTCAACGCCCTGGCATAATCATCAGCGGCTTCCTTATACTTCTTCTGGTCATAAAATTGATTCCCCTGCTGCAGGTACCGGTTCGTTTGCCCGAAAGCAGTATTGGATAAGATGACAACCATTACCACCAGGCATGAGTGCGTATTCATCCATTTAAGAATCGTATTGTTATGCAATAGAGCCATTTTGTTTCATTTTTATGCGCATGTTTGTTCCGGGTATCAGCCATTCTATAAGTAACAAAAGGAACCCGGTAAACAGAAAGTATTGAAAGTAGCTGGTATAATTCGCATCTGAAAATATTTCAGAACCAAGACTTTTCTGCTCCATCCCGTCAAGTTCACCCATTATTTTACTGGCTACATCATCTGTGTTTTGCAAAAGGCTATACGAGCCATGACCCGCTGAGGCTATTAATTTCAACTCATCTTCATTCAGTTTACTGATTACAGGGTTGCCGTTTTCATCCAATTTCACTGCCCTGGTATCCGGGTCAAACAGGGTTATTCCCTGAGGTGAACCTACTCCTACCGTATGCACAACTACACCTTGTTCTGCCGCAGCACGGGTTTTCTCTATGGCATTTTCATCATGGTCTTCACCATCTGTTATCAGGATCAGTGATTTATATTTCCTTTCATTTTGTGCAAAGGAATTGGTCGCCATTTCTATGGCTTCAGCCAGCACTGTTCCCTGGGTGGGTACCGAAGCCGGAGAAACATTTTCCAGCAACATTTTAATTCGGTTATAATCTACAGAAAGAGGCATTTTTAAATACGACTTGCCTGCAAATAAAATGAGAGCTACCCTGTGGTTCTTCATTTTATCGGTCATTCTCATTATCAGTTGCTTTGCCCGTGTCAGCCTGTCGGGTTGCACATCTGTTGCCAGCATGCTCTTGCTTACATCAAGCGCTATTATTACGTCTATTCCTTTTCTCTGCACATTCTCTCCCTTATCATCAAGTGGTTTATGCAGGTTGGCCCAGCCCCCTATAATCATAAATAAAGCTATAACCAGCAAAATGAATTTAAGTGTATTCCTGCCTGGTATAAAACCCAGTATCTGTTCATTGACCAGTTTTTCGGTACCTATTTTCTGCAATTTCTTCTTTCTCCAGTATACCATACCGATGAACAGAAACACGAGCAATGGCAATATGCCGAGCGCAAATAAGTAATTCAGGTGTTCGAAGTCGTACATACAGTTGAAAAGGCAAATTTAAACCTGTGAAGCTTTAATCCAATACCCAAGCATAATGATTTTAATTTTCTTTAACAGAATGGATGTCTGCACAATTTTTGAAGTTAAAGAGAAATTCCGAAGGGATGTCATTATTACAGAAAATCCAATTATAAAATCCAGCCCCCCCAATGGGATTACCCGCTGTAAATTCTCGAATTGATCTGATGGAGAAAGACATATGTGATGGTGAGCCTTCATAAAAAGCGTATGTGCCAGACATTTGAAAAGTCGTGCTCATACCTCTTCCGTTCCATCCACTATTTCCTCACTTACCGACTTTTCAATTTTCTTCTTCACCTTCTTCGGATACTCCTCAACCCCAATGAGTATCCCCCATGCTTCCATGCCCTCCACCCGTTCACTTATCAGTTTCATGATACCTGTAATAGGTATGAAAAGGAACATCCCCGGAATGCCCCATAAAAATTCACCCACTATTACCGCAACTATGGTAATAAATGGATTCATTTTAACGCGGCCACCTATTATTTTCGGGAATAAAATATTGGCATCAAAAAGGTGAACAATAAATAATCCTGCCCCTACTTCCAAAGCCATGTTGCTGGTACTATTGGCAAATGTTACAAGCATGCATATTACAATAGATGTATAAATGCCTAAGTAGGGAATAATGTTAAGCACTGCGGCCATCACACCCAGCAGCAAGGCGTACCGGATGTCCATTATCAGGAACATAGTGCAATTCACAATGCTGATCAATGCCATCTCAATCACCAGGCCCAATACATAGGCATTGATCAGGCTTTTGGTTTCCAGAATCACCTCCCTTACCTTTTCCCTGTATTCCACATGGAATAAATGGAGGACGAATCTAAGCAATAACCTGCGGTGATATAATATGAAGAAAGTGAAGATCAAAACAAATATGGTCAATAAAAGGTTGCCGGTGACCAATACAAAAAAATTGCTCATAGAATTCCCGATGGATTCTAAAATACCATTAACAGATCGCTCGATATAATTTGATTGCTGGCGGCTGGTGATGTGTAATTTGTAGGATAACCAGTGTTGCAAACTGTCAAATATTTCCTGGAACCTTTTCCTTAACTGTGGAAAATCACTTGAAAAGTTAATTAGCTGAAAAGCCATAAAGTAAATGAATCCTGCCAAGGCAGAAATAAACAACAGTACTGAAACAATTGCGGCCCATAGTCTGCCAAAATGTAATTTGTGTTGAAAGAATCTATTCAACGGGAAAAGAAGGATCGCTATCAGTAATCCGAATAAAAGAGGTATAAAAATATTTCTGGCTACACTAAGTATAAAGCAAATCAGTACCACCATTAGGAGGGTAAGCGCAAGCCGTGCGTAAAAAGGAAGTGTTACATTGCGCATATTGTCATAGAAGGTTAATTTCCTTTATCAAACCTAATAGAATTGTACCACAGCACAAAATACTATACGTATTTTTTAACAGGCAGCAGGAATTATTTACTTAGATTCCCCGTTGTTAACTTGATTTTCTGTTATTTTGCTTTGTCCTCCGTAGCCTCAGGCGGTTGCGGGCTGTATAGTGTTACTTTATGCTGAAACGCTTTTTTAAGAAAGACCTGGTTGAGGCCGGTTGTGATGAAGCCGGAAGGGGCTGCCTGGCTGGTCCTGTATTTGCAGCTTCGGTTATCCTTCCTGCAGGTTTCAGACACCCCTTACTCAACGATAGCAAGCAGGTTACAGAAGCGGACCGTAACAAACTACGCCCTTATATTGAACGCAAAGCTGTGGCCTGGGCTGTGGCAATGATAGATCATACCGGGATAGACAAGATCAATATTTTAAAAGCTTCTTTCAAAGCAATGCATCTCGCAATAGATCAGTTGAAGGTCCGTCCTGACCTGTTGTTAATAGATGGCCACCTCTTTTCCCCCTACTTTGGGATTGTTCACCAATGTGTAATAGGGGGTGATGCTATTTATGCATCCATAGCGGCGGCAAGTATTCTTGCTAAAACCCACCGGGATGAATTCATGATACGTATTCACGAAGAATATCCCCGATACGGATGGAATGAAAATAAAGGATATGGCACTGCTTTTCACAGGCTGCAAATAAACGAAAATGGCCTGTCTCCGTACCACCGCAAAACATTTGGAATATGTAACGATTTTGCAGAAACTGAATGAACCTATAATTGGTTAATAACAGGATGATTATTTTCCTTTAAGTCGTTCTACACTTAATATTATATCAGATTTCTCGTCAGCCCGTTTAACTAAAACCTGTATGTGGTTATGTTCTGATGCTTTTAACAGCTCCAGAAATGCGGGATTTGCATCCATTGGCAGTTTATAAAACCTGGCAGACTCAAGAAAGTTTACAGGTATAAACTTGTATTCTGCAGGCCTGATAATTGCTACAGTCATCTTGTTTTCCACCACTGAACTATGTTTATGTTTATGATTCTGTTTAAAAGCAGCACATGAAAAAGAACCAACCATTATAAACAACAAACTCAACAGGCATTTGAAGCGTGTTGAGTTTATTAATGTCTTTTTATTATTAAAAACCTTGTTTAGTAGCATGTATGTAATGGAGCGTAACTGATTAATGTACTGTTGGTACTTGTATATAGAGGATCAGTGCCAAATAAATAGCCTGTAGAACCCGATGGCCAGTAGGAAGAAGTAGGTTGTATATTTATCATTGAAACGTGCGGTGTGCTGGAACATGCAGGATTTTCCTGGGCATGAAGCCATGTGGCAAGCAATACAGGCTGGTCGAACATTGCAGGGTCAAATACATAGGCCTTTACACCGCCGGGCGTTTTTATATTCACTATTGGCGCTACATGGTACCACCAGGTAACGCAGCAGCCAAGCCATTTCTCACATTTTACACTCAGCCTGTCTGAACCTGCATTGGCAAAACTGAATATTTTATGCGTGCCATAGTTGTATTTATTATTAATGATCCAGCACATTTTGTGCGCCCTGGCATAACAGCCATCTTCGCAATACTGGAAAGAGATGCAATGGTCAATGGTAAATGGACCGCCTAAGGCGCAGCACTGGTGGGCAATATAATCAAACATCATCTGGGCGGTAGCCATATCAGGGATTACATTAACAAGTCCTGGTGTAGTGGTGTTTAGTACTGCCTGTTCAGGAACGTGATTAATATCATCGTCGTTAGTATTCGATAAGTCAACCTTATAGGCGGTACCCGGATCTGTATTAACCTGGCTTGCACTATGCATGCTTATCTGGGATGCTGAAGCTGCATCTGCTTTCAATATTGTTGCGCTCCATGGGTTTACAAGTACACTTATTAATTGACCTTTATTAAACGCTTCCTCCAGACTGGCTAAAGCAGTTGCATCATAAACAGTGAATAATTCCGCTAATTCATTAAACATTACCTCATGGTTTATGCCATCAGCGGCTAGACGGATGTTGGCTACTTTAACCAAATGGTTTTGAGGCTCGTTCTGCTGCAATGGAACTGCTGTCACTGCGGGAGCTTCCTTGGTTGACTTTTGTTGAACAGTCGTCTGAACTGTATTGGAATGGGTATTCTTACTACATGAGTTAATAAATAGTACTCCGAAAACTATTGCCAGAATACATAAGGCAGAAGTTAGCCGGACGCCATTTTTGAAGGTAATTTTTTTCATTACAAATATTTTATGAGGTAAATAAATTCAGCTAATATTAAGATCATATCCTTGCGGATATAACTTCAGATAGCCACAAATTACATACTTATTTATAATAAGTCAAAAATAATTTTACATATGATATTTTTATTGTTGTTTAAAGTAATTTGATAATTAGTACTAACTTTCCATGTTTATTTTATTAACATAATAATCTCCCGATGAAACACAGCTTTATCCTTTTTCTGGCAATGGTTACATTTTACATGGTTTCGGCTCAAACTGCATATAAACCGGATGCTCTGAACAGTAATCACAGGCAGGTATTGAATGGCCTCCTGCAACAGAACGAAGGAAATAAAAAAGAGACAATGAAGACTACTACAGGTGTTACTATGGAACGGGTTATTGCCCAAAGTATCCGTTACAATCCTGGCGACACATTAACTGATTCTGTAAACCTTAAGTATGGCGCCAACAAGGGTTCTAATTACGACTATAACACAATGTTGTATCCTTACAACTATCCTTACAATACTTCCCCGATGTTTAATTATTCAGGCACTTTTGCAAAGCCCCAGGTTTTATCCGACACGCTTCGCCGCTGGACGGTAAACCCGAATACACTTGTTTACGGATATTATGAAACTGACCTTGCAGGTTACGACCCTGTTTTCAATCTCACCAGTTTTAAAGCATTACATGCAGATTCTGCTTTTTACCCAAACATGGTTTGTGCTAATACTTTCACTGCCGCAAATAATATTTCGCTTGGTTATACATCCAATTGGATTGGTGGTGCAACAGACAGCGCTTTCAAACAATATTTTACCTACAATACATCAAATAAACTAATTAAAGACAGCACCTATGAACTTCACCTCGGTGTATGGCGTATCGTTTCAAAAACATTTTATACCTATGATGTTTCAAACAACCTTACCCAGATTGATCAATACGTCAATACCACAGATACAAGCTTCCTGCTACCCCTCATTGAGCAGCTTAAATACATCAATACTTTTGACGTGACCCACCGCCTGATCACCGTTGAGGCTGACTATTATACGGGTTCCGCTCTTTCGCCCTATGTACGTGATACCTTCGCTTACAGTGGAACCTATACCTTCCATAATTCATGGAAAGAATACCAGTATGACGCCATCAATAGTTATTGGAACCCCTATTTCTATATGACCAAAGTAATCAATTTCTCCGGTCGGCCTGACACTGTTCTTATCAAAGGTTTCGACAGCTTGCTGAATGCCTGGGTGCCTCAGACAATGGATGTGATGCATTATAACACCTCTAATGATCCTGATACGCTTAAGGATTATGAGTATAATTTCACTTCATACCCTGCCACACCCGACTTTACTACTATCTATTATTACCAAACCTATTTAAATACGCTAGGCCTGGATCCTATTGCCCTGCGGGCAGATAATGCCAAGGTGTTCCCGAATCCTGCAAACGTTACGGTAACAATAACCGGGTTAAGCACGCCGCTGAACTCTCTTGTATCAATAACCATGCTGGATGTCAGTGGCCGTGTGCATTATCGGGAAAGCCTTCCCTGGAAAGGTGAGGCGCAAATCTCTGTCCGCGATCTCATCCCCGGCACCTATTTCATGGTGATCAGGGATGCCTCGGGCAATACCATTCACCACGAAACGATTGTGAAACAATAGATTACCAAGCGCCTTTGTAAATTTGTATCCGAACAATGTTAATTCCACAGGGGTAGGGTATGTCAGTAACACGCACGAATATTAAGAAAGTAAACGGAAGTAGCATCAGCGACGCCGCTGATATGCTTGCAACGGAGGAACCTTTGGAAATAAGGCTTGAATACCACCATGAAGGTAAAAGGTTGCAGAAAAACATTTCGGTTACCATGCGCACCCCCGGCAGTGATTCTGAATTGGCCATAGGCTTTCTTTATACCGAAGGTATTATTACTGCCGCCTCAGATGTTGTTTCAGTTTCCTACCCTAAAGAAGACAATCAGAATATATTGCTGGTCTCCCTGAGTGATGCAGTTCAACCTGTAACAGCAAACCTCGAACGCAACTTTTATACTACTTCCAGTTGCGGCGTTTGTGGCAAAGCATCTATAGAGGCTGTTCGGATTGCCTGCAATATTCCTGATATCCCCGATATGCTAAGAGTACCGTCAACCCTTATTTACCAATTGCCTGATCTGCTGCGCAAGGAGCAGGAAGTGTTCGAAAATACCGGTGGCCTCCACGCCTGCGCACTGTTCGATACAGAAGGCAAACTGCTGCTGATACGCGAAGATGTAGGCCGGCACAATGCCCTTGATAAGCTCATAGGTGCGGCGCTCGGCACCGGCCTGTTGCCATTGGATCATCATATGCTTTTGCTGAGTGGCAGGGCCAGTTTCGAATTGGTACAAAAAGCGGTTATGGCGGGTATAAAGATCGTTGCAGCAGTAGGGGCGCCATCCAGCCTGGCTGTAGAAATGGCAGAGGAGTGGGGTATGACATTGATAGGTTTTTTACGTGGTCAAAGATTCAATATTTATTCAGGTGCCGAAAGAGTTGTAATTTAGCAGCGCAATTTATGATGTTTGTTTTTTGCATGTAACAATACAATTAAAAATGAAGCTGCGCATAAGAGGTAATTCCATCCGCATAAGGCTCGCCCGAACCGAAGTTGATAACCTGGGAAAGGATGGCTACATAGAGGAAATTACAGAGTTCGGTAATACTGTTTTTACCTATGCGCTCCGGTGCAAAGATGATATTTCAGACCTCACTGCCGCCTTCAGTAATGGCAAGATCACGATGTACATTCCGGCACATATTGCTGCTGAATGGCCCAAAAACGAAACCATTGGTTACGAAAACCATATGCAACTGGGCAATGGCAAACAACTGTTCCTGCTCCTGGAAAAAGACTTCAAATGCCTCGATTCAGCATTCGAAGACCAGTCGGATAATTACGAAAACCCTAATAAGACCTGCTGACCCCCCGGCCCCTGAAGGGGAGTGCTTTGAGAATAAGTTCTCTGCCGCTTGTCTTTGGTCAGCTTTTCTTTAACCAAAATATGAATTATTACGAAAATCTAAACCAACGGAAATCTCAACTTTTGTTATCTGATTCCGGTGGGTACCTGAAAAAAAGGTGACCAGCCGGGGGCAGGGGTAATTTCGGAAGCGGGACGTTTCCATATTATAGGACGAAGTGAGACTACGACCAGTAGGGTGAAAAAGGTAAAAATTTCTGTGATACACCGGGGTTTTTACTTTTTGATGATATAATATCTTGATTACCAGTTAATTGACTAATAATAAAATGTAAAAAGGTAATAATTTACTTCCAAAAAAGGTAAAAAAAAGGTAAAATATGGTAAATAATTAATGGGTTGCCTCGTCCTGAAATGTGTTTACACGTTGGTTAGATAATCCTGTTTTTTGTTTACTGTCATTTTGTTAGTCCTAGAGTTTGTTTACACTGTTTCCTGTTAGTCCTGGTTTATAGTTACAATCAAATTTATGTACTCTTTTTGGGTTCCTGACCTTCGTTTCAAATGATGCTTTTAGTTGATGTAGCCGACTATTGCCTCATCCTAAAATCTGTTTACACCTTGGTTTTTCGTTTTCTCCTCACAATCGAGTGGTTATGGCATGCCGACTATTTTATTTGCAACAAAATGGCAGACTGACAGCATATAACTACCCATACGTAATGCCGCAATTAGTGTGCCGGATTTTGGGTGAGTTATCAACTTTTTTTGCAGCAAAATGCTGTCAAAATATTGAATGATTTGGGGTTGTGATGAGTAGAAAATTGTGGGTATCTTTTTTGGGGTGAAATTATGGCAGAGTGGCGGTTAATTTCAGCTTCAGAACCGTGAACTCCGTTGCAAACGGTGTTTTATCTCCACTTCCGGATGCCCTTCGGAACATCCGGAAGAACGGTTATCAACTTTTTTTGCAGCAAAATGCTGTCAAAATATTGAATGATTTGGGGTTGTGATGAGTAGAAAATTGTGGGTATCTTTTTTGGGGTGAAATTATGGCAGAGTGGCGGTTAATTT
>CAIMDZ010000152.1 GCA_903839875.1 uncultured Bacteroidota bacterium | reverse complement strand
TTGCATAAGTGCGGCATCGGCAATTGTAACTTGCTTCATACAAATAAGTTTTTGATAAAGAATTACCAAAGATACTATTTTTATGCTGCATTATTTATGTCGTTGTGTATAATTCAGAATTTTCAAGAAAACATCATAGTGTATATGAATTGAATAGAATCTCCGATTTTCAGTATCATGGGAAAGCAAAAAAAACTGACCATCCTTTAAAGGGAGGCGTTTATGATTATTTCGGGTTTGAAACTAATGAGCTTGTAATTGCAGAAGTGCATAATGAAGGTAACCTTTCATTCCTATATGACAACAAGTTGGTTAATTTCGGAAGGGAAGTATATAGCTGGGATGCAGAAAAACTTAATGAACTATTTTCACAGATAACAAACAACCAATTGCAGATAGGCAATTTACCACTGGATGCTGAAGCAAATATTTCCGGTCAAATTATTGATTGAGGTAATTCATCAAAATAAAATTCCTCTTTATCTTTGTTAATCTCCGCGTAGCGGATTGGGTTTATGTCAAAGCAAAAACTGGTAGTACTTACAGGGGCCGGAATGAGCGCTGAAAGCGGGTTACGGACGTTCAGGGATAGCGATGGGTTGTGGGAGGGATACAACATTGAAGATGTTGCTACTCCACGCGGGTGGCGCAAGGACCCGCAGGTAGTTCTTGACTTTTACAATCTTCGGCGCAAGGATGTATTGGCTGCCAAACCCAATGCCGCCCATAAAACACTTGCAGAACTACAGGCCCACTTTGATGTACATATCATCACCCAGAACATTGACGACCTGCATGAACGTGCCGGATCTAAGAAAGTGCTGCACCTACATGGCGAAATCGTGAAGATGCGCAGCGATAAAGACCCGCTAAAATTTTATCCTTACAAAGAGGATATAAAATTAGGTCAGAAAGCCCCGGATGGCGGGCAGTTCAGGCCGCATGTGGTGTGGTTTGAAGAACCGGTGCCCATGATCGAGGAGGCCATCCCTATTCTATACGATGCTGACATCTTTGTGCTCATCGGCACATCGCTTGCGGTGTATCCTGCTGCCGGGCTTGTGGACTACGTAAAGGAAAAAGTAACCAAGTACGTAATAGACAAAAAGATACCTGCCGTGAGCCGCTACAAGAATGTAGTGCCGATTGAGAAGGTGGCTACAGAGGGTGCTGAAGAGCTAAAAAGAATCTTAGGCATAACCCCTTAACACCCCTGAACCCCTAAAGGGACTATTTTTAAAAAATGAAGAACGTTGATAGCAGTGGCTTTCAGCGTTTTTTTGTGTATTTAGGGGACGGTACAGGGGACTGTTTAGCTTTTTATTTTTACTGTCAGTGAACTGTTTTCAGGGACAAAGATAACAATATTATTTTTTCAGGGTGGGGCACGTTTCCCAAACCTGCCACACCCTTTGTTATCTGATAGATACTTTTGTTGTAAATCTTTGGTTTTTAGCAGTTGCAGAAATGGTATAGGTTCCGGGTGATGCTTTCAGTTTTATTTGCTTTTCTCTATTTGGCGTTAGATGGAAACAATTTATAAAAAAAGCGTTAAACATAACCATTGAATAGTCATGTATGGACGTTTGCAGGTTACGAGGCATTAGCTATGACCCCGACTGATACACAAACGATAAAGCAACGGCATTTAAACTATCCACCCAGCACGAACGCAGTGCTTCATTTAAGTCCGGTAATGGAACTACCGACAACATAATAGTGCGCAACATACATAAATCAGTAATGAGGCAAAAAAACCGACATTACCGGGACAGGGAAGACTGGTTTCAAATGTGCAGTTTACTTGTAAATACATTTGGCGAAGATGGACGGCAATTTTTTCATGCTTTTAATAAAGCGGAATGGAGTGCGACAAACGTAACAATGAGCTGTTGGCTCGTGAGCCATACGGTTACAACATAATTATACTGGTGCATATTGCGAGACGTTACGAGATTATAACTTAACAAGCGAATGGAGTACATTTAGGAACCGCAGGCGGCTAACTATCTAAGGGCAAAAGAGTTTGCAAAAAAATATGTTGTTGGACAAGTTAGATTTTTTTATTAATTTAGCATTATGCGATTTTCTTTTTTATTGTGTTATGTAATCATCTCATGTTGTAGTGGCAGTTCATTTGCACAGCAACTAAACATTGTTATTGATAGCGTACGTAACGGGTATGGTGTAAATGATCCAGAAGAACCATGCATTGCGATGGATTTCAAAAACACGATGAAATTGGTTGGTGGTTCTAACCTAAGGAATTTTTATACTTCAACTGATGGCGGCTATACATGGTATAAAGATACGCTGCACTCTTCTATGCATGTTGACGGTGACCCTGTAACTATTGCTGATACGAACGGCTTTTTTTATTATATCCATATAGGGGGGCTTTATGACAGGATAGTTTGTCAAAGATTAACTAATATAACAACGCACCTTTGGACAGACGGCAGTTATGCCGGACAGGCTGATACCCCCAAACTTGAAGACAAGCCATGGGCGGTAGTTGACCGTAAAAACAACGCTATTTATTTAACTTGGAGCCGATATGATAAGTTCGGAACTTTAAATTCTTTGGACAGTACCAATATATTTTTTTCAAAGTCTATTGATACTGGGAATACATGGAGTACAGCAGTTCGTATAAATAAGGTCGGTGGCGATTGTTCAAACAATAGCAAATCGGTTGAAGGAGCTATGCCTTGTGCAGGACCCAATAGCGAAATTTATGTTGCTTGGGCTCATGAAGATGCTATTTTGTTCAATAGATCTTTTGATGGTGGTAATAGTTGGCTGGTTGATGAAATTCAAGTTAGTAATTCACCCGGCGGATGGCATTATACAAATATAGCAGGGATCATGAGATCTCCGGGACTGCCCTTTATTGCAAGTGATAATAGTAACGGCCCATATAAAGGAACCGTTTATATTAATTGGGCTGACAAAAGAAACGGTGTAAATAATTCTGATATATGGATAGCCAAATCGAGCGATAGTGGTGCTTCTTGGAGTAGTCCGATAAAAGTAAATAATGATGTGGGTAATAGTGAGCAATTTATGAGTTCAATGACTGTTGATCCGGTAACAGGGTATATCTATGTGCTTTTTTATGATAGGAGAAATTTCACGGACAGCTTTTCTACAGATGTTTATCTTGCCGTTTCAAAGGATGGCGCAGTCACCTTTCAAAATTTCAAAATCAGTGAAAAACCATTTTCGCCAAGAAAGAATGTTTTTTTTGGAGATTATACAGGGGTTGTTGCCTATAATAATATTGTAAAACCTATTTGGGCAGCACAAGAACAAGTCAATTCAATATTTTATGACAATAAAATCATTACTGCCATAATTGATTCTACTATTACTGGTACGTCCGTTAAAAAAATAGCAACTGAAGGATACAATTTTCAAGTTTATCCAAATCCATTTTTTGAGACAGCTTCCATATTTTACGAATTGCCGATGTCCGAATTCATAACACTATTTATTACAGACATCACAGGTAGAAAAATTGCTATCATACGGAATAATGAATTTATGCAAGCGGGACGACACGTTGATCAGTTTAACGCTGATAAATATGGGTTGGCTCAAGGAATATATTTTTTATATTTCAGTAGCAAAAATAACTCTCAAACAACAAAAATAGTTTTGGAAAAATAAATCAACCTTACGATTATTATTTAAACTGCCCTAGTTTGTGCTGGTTTACGTAGTTTATTTTTCTTTACAAATTCTTTTTGGTATGGAAATTTGTAAGTGAGGTCTTCATCCTCCGTGGAATGAGTTTCTATTGTTTCACAAATTTCTTCACCACTATGCCGTTTATTTTAATGAGGTACAAACCTGCCGATAGCTGAGCTACATCTATTTGAACATGCTTCGCATCATGCTTATTGTCATATACAGTTTCACCTACCAGATTTGTGATAACCACACTGCATATCTTATCCGTAGAAGTAATGATTAATTCATTCTGTGCAGGGTTAGGATATACCATTATAGAAGGCGAAAGTACCTTTACGTCGTTAGTGGAGAGATTGCATCCTGCTATATACAAAGCTTTTTCAAGCACCTCGTCTCTTTGATGTCTAACACCCGACCTTGTTAGATAAACAACAGAATCTGGTACTATACCTATTCGTTGTGTACTATCGCCATTTGGGTAAAACACGCCCATGCTTGTCCATCCAAAACGCATATCGTAGGATGTCCGGAGCCACGTGACATCTCCATCTGCCCCTGCCGTCTGACTGCCCACTTTTATTACATTCGGCATAGCTTCAAATACCATAGAGGAATACTCAACATGGCTTTGTGAACCCTCGCCAATAAGCAAAATAACCAATCCCGTATAAGGCGTAGGATTGCCGGGCATACCTATCCATTCATCCTCTAGGTAATAGCTGCCGGGGAAAGTGGTGTCAGGGAACATGAGCTTTGAAAATTTGCTATTGCCCGCCATCATCAATGGGGCAAGGTATCCTTCCGCTAGGCAATCGTTTCGCAGGTCGAGTATCATGGCGCTTTTGTTGCGTATAGAGTCATACATGCCCGTAGCGTCTGCATACGGCACATTAGCCATATTCAGGTAAGCAATGTCGCAGGGCATGGTGGTCCATCGAATCGTACTTAGAGAATCAGCCGGATAATAAGTGTTGTAGAAAAATGAAAAATTGGTTCCCGGCCAGATACAGTTAAGGTTAAAAGTATGATTCACGCCATTGCTATCCTCTACCACAACACTTTCGATAGTGCCATAAGACATGCGGCCAAGCATATTCTGACACATCGTCCTTCTTAACACCGAGATGTTGCCGGATGAATAATACTGCTTCAAGCTATCCTCCCACTGGGTGGTGGTAAGCCCATCTATTGAAATGATAGCATCGCCCGGATAAATACCTGTTTCCAGAGAATTCACCACCACATATTGGCTATTGATGTATTTTAAACGAAGATAAGGTTTGTAAAAACCGGGTGGTATCTGGTAGTTGGGGCTATAGGTGAGCCCATATACATGGGCGTCATTGAGTGCTGTTGCAATTTTTAAATAACAGTTGGCCAAGTCCTGTCCGTTTGTGATATTGGAGATAGGTACCGAGTAATTGTACAAAGTAGTGTCCCATGAAACATCAAGTACATAGTTATACGGGTTGAAGTACCGCAGAATATTCCAACACTTAAAAAACTCAAGCAACCTGTGGTCTTTATCCGGCATTGTGACGTAGGTAGTATCACGCAGCAGCACACTATCAGCGCCGAACATAAGATGTCCGCCCCAGGGCGCAGCCAGCGATGTGGTAAATTCATTTGGGTTTTGGTCATACCAGCAATTGGCGTGTGGCCTGAAGTTATTTTTAATAGTATCCAGTTGTATCTGCACATCAGTGCGTAAAAATGGTGTGCTCATCCAATTCCAGTCTCTGTTACGTTTCATTGCAGGTGCAAATGTGTCAATAAAAGAAGTTGTGGCAATGGCCATAGGCCCTGTGGCAGACAGCATGGTATCGAGCGCATCATTAAAAGCATTGTTGGTAGTTGCACTTTCCACCAATGGCAATGTGCGTAGCAAAACACTATCCCAATTTACATGGCAAGTGCTCACATTAGAGTGATAGTACTTTACAAAGCCCCACACTTTGCATATCCTGTTAAGTAGGTCGTTTAAGTCAATCCCGTTCAGTAAAATTTGATTCATCTTTATTGCTTTTTATGAAGCAAATGTGGGGAGATGAAACGCCGGGGTAGGTGGCATGGTAACCACAACTTTTTATTTCATTTTTCTGTCTTGAATTTGTTTAAGGATTTTTTCTGCCTGAAATTCCTGTTTTTCTAGTTTTAGCTCTCCGAACAACTCAACTAAAAAATTGTAATTCATTTCAAGTTTTAGTTCCGATTCTTTCGATTCTACGTTAGATAAATCTTTCCTGATATTCTCTTGACCAGCATTCAGCAAAACAGAAAGCAGTTTTGCTTGCTGCGTGTTGTTTAGTCCGAGTTCCTTTACTTTATCCAACAATCCGAGATGGTGCATAAGTAGTATTTGCTGTCCCCGGCTGGTACTGTCTTTTTTTGCAGTCCTGTTAACTTTGTTCTCCAATGCTTCTATCCGGTCGAGTTGCTCCCGAAGTTGTAGTCTAAGCATGTAAGATTCTGGTATTAATCCTTCTCCCATGATTTATGATTTAAAGAAAGGGTGATTTAATAATTTGTTTGCATTCTCTTCCTGTGTGATTTTTATATACTTCAAAAAAGCTCGTTCTGTGCGGTGTCCTGTGATTTTCATTATAGAGATCGAAGGTATATCATTTAGATAAGCATTGGTCGCAAATGACCGCCTAGCCGTGTGTACGCTGATTAAATCATGCTTTGGGTAGGTGCCTGATTTCTTTTCGCCACCTTGGGTAAAATGCAGGGTAGTTTTTTCTTTTATTTTAGCCTGTTTACCAATGTCCTTTAAATGGTCATTCATTTTTTGATTGCTGATAACCTCGGGTATTTTTCCGTTATAGCGTTTAAGTATCTCTAAAATGTATGTATGTAACGGAATAATAACAAGTTCCCCTGTTTTTTGAGTGAGGATTTTAATTTTTGTCCCTTTATCGAATATGTGTTTTTCAGTCAGTTTTGAGAGGTCAGAAAACCGTAAACCTGTATAACATCCGATAACAAACAAATCCCTTGCCTTGCATAATTCCTCATTATCTGATAGGTCAAGTTCATATATTTTGGTTATTTCATCTTTGGTTAGATAAATGCTTTCTGATTCTTCCTGAATTTTTTTGAACTTTTTACTCTTAAAAGCGATGTTTCTGGTAAGACCCTTTTCTATTGCCTCATTTAAAAATACTTTCAGGTTTTTTATTACCGTTCCTACTGTGTTTAAATAATATCCTTGTTCGGCAAGGTAGGCGGTAAATTTTTCATAGAAATCTAAATCAATCGTATCAAAGGTTAATGAGCACCTTGTTTTTTCCTGAAATTCTTTCAGCAAGCGGATAGTTTGGTTATACTGTTTTTTCGTTGATGCGCTTTTAGTTGTGTTTTCTGCATAGTTATCAATGAAGCCAATAAAATCTTTGGGGCTGCTATTTTGTAAAGGTTTTTTCAAAACCTCGTCCAGACCGCTTTTAATATTCTTTACCGTTGGTACTTGTTTATCGTTTATTAAAGTCCGGTATATGTCATGGGCGACATCACAATGATTTTTTAGCAAGGTGTTTAATTCTGCATAACCGGAGAAAGCCCTTGTTTCTTTTGCCTTTTGTTTATCTTCGTTCCAGAAATCAGGATGAATTTTTTGCCTTGTGGAGTATTTCAAACGCTGATTGTTGAAACGAAATAAGAGATAAATTAGCGTTGGGGTTGTTGCTTTAGGTTCTTTTAATACTAGTGTGCTGCTTGCCATATTTTGGAGATATTGAGCAACAAACATACACTAAATAATCGAAACTAGGGGACGGCACAGGGGACGGAATAACCTTTTTTCAGTTTACGCGCCTTTACTTAATTTTATGTTGAAACGCTTGCCAGTAAAGGTTTTCAGGATAAAACGTGTAAAAGTGAAAAAGGGTAGAAAACGGCAAATATAGTCCTAAAGGGGAACCTACTATTGAGCTTCATCTATAGCCTCAACAACTTGTCGTTATTGAGCGTGTTTGGTTTTGGACTTTTTGCTACTTCTTGTATGCTTTTCGTCCATCCAGTTCCACCATTTCAGTTTCTCCGGTTCCCTTTCTTCAACACGTGTCTCGGCGAAATAGACTGCGCAGCGAAAGACATAAAGTAAACATCTGTCCTGCACAATGCCGGCATAGGCGTTGGATTGGTCGTAAAGGTTTTGCGGATCTTTGCCTTTTAGTTGGGCGATGCTGGTGATGTTGATATTCAACAGGTCGTTGGCTATTGAAATACCAACACCGGGCACCCTTCTCATATCTTTAATGCTCTCTTCTCTTGTCACTTTTTGACTTTCTACTTATCTTCCAATAAACCCCGGCCCTAAAGGGAGGTGCTATTGTCGCTCCATATTTTGAGCACAGGTTTACGATATTATTGGCACTACTTTTCCAAACTAAACAAACTATCTACAAACTCCTCTTTGTTGAATATCTGCAGGTCTTCCATTTTCTCGCCTACGCCGATGTACTTGACGGGAATCTTGAACTGGTTGGCGATGGCGAGTACTACCCCACCTTTGGCGGTGCCGTCGAGCTTGGTGATGGCTATGGCGGTGACGTCTGTGGCGGCGGTGAAGTGCTTGGCCTGCTCCAGTGCGTTCTGGCCGGTGCTTCCATCGAGGACGAGCAGGACCTCGTGGGGTGCGTCTGGCATTTTCTTGGCTATGACGCGGCGGATCTTGCCGAGTTCATCCATGAGGTAGGCCTTGTTGTGCAGGCGGCCTGCGGTGTCTATTATTATTACATCTGACTCGCGGGCTATGCCACTCACAACGGCATCGAAGGCTACTGAACTGGGGTCGCTGCCCATCTCCTTTTTCACGATGGGGACGCCTACCCTTTCGCTCCAGATAGTGAGCTGATCTACTGCGGCGGCGCGGAAAGTATCGGCGGCGCCCATGAGCACACTCTTGCCGTTTTTCTTAAAGTTGTAAGCCAGTTTGCCTATGGTTGTGGTTTTGCCTACACCGTTTACACCTACTACCAATATCACGTAGGGTTTCTTACCTGCGGGGACATCAAAGGTGGCGAATTCATTTGAGGGCGCCTCAGTGAGCATGCCCATGATCTCTTCCTGGAGGATGCGGTTGAGCTCTGATGTGCCGAGGTATTTATCTTTTGATACGCGCTGTTCTATACGGTCTATTATTGCGACGGTGGTATCTACTCCCACATCGGCGCTTACCAGGGCATTCTCCAGTTCGTCGAGCACCTCTTCGTCTACCTTGTCTTTGCCGGCGATGGCTTTGGTGAGCTTGGCGAAAAAGCCTTCCTTGGTTTTCTTCAACCCCTCATCGAGGGCCTGCTTTTGTTCTGTTTGTTCTTTATTGCGTTTGAATAGTTTATCGAGAAAGCCCATGGTCTGGTATTAGAATTTGCAAAAGTAATCCTTTAACCCTAAATCCCTATAAGGGACTTTGCTGAAGTATATATCTTCAACTTCTTATCTTTGATCAGACTCGTCCATGTAACCCAAAATGTTACAATTTTAGTAGGATAAAAAATAACTTTATCGTTTTAGAATTGCACAGGTGTGCAATTTTATTCCGTTGGTGACTGCCCGTTTTTGCCTGTCCGGCGCGAGTGGGGCGGACACATGGGTACCGCCCCTACATCATTGTCGCATTTTTCTATTTTTTTGCATCCAGATAGCTATCGGGACATTTGATAATCAATCGTTTATCATAAATCATTGTCGTATCATTGTCGTATTGTCTCGTAACCACTGCGAGTTCGATTGGCGATGCCTCCCGATTACTATCGGGACTATTGGATTTAACCACTTCGTGGTACCACGTGTTTTGATATATTAATACTATTTATAATTCATAGCTGTAGTTATTTTCAAAGAATTTCCGGGGTGAAAAATAATGCGCTGGTTTAGCGTATTTAGTTGACTTTCAATAATTTGTATTTCCTGTAACTTCCGGATTCTTTCCGGTTGTTTCCGGAAATGGAAGTGCGACCGGAAGTTGCGTTATATATATTAATAAGTCGTAAGTTGTAATTTCCGGACTTTGCAGGAGAATACATCTTAGATGCCGGCAGTTATGTATTAATATATAATTTGAATACTATGCAACGTCCTGCCTTGGGTGGAAAGGCAGTTTTCCGGGAAAAGGTAAAATTTCTGCAATACACCGGGGTTTTTACTTTTTGATGATCAAATGCATTGATTACCAGTTAATTGACTAATAATAAAATGTAAAAAGGTAATAATTTACTTCCAAAAAAGGTAAAAAAAAGGTAAAATATGGTAAATAGTTAATGTTTTTGTTTGTGCACTGCCATCATATTCAAAAAACACAACGACAAATGTAAGTATAATAATTGACATTTCCAATTTTTGTGGATAAATATAACTAAAATGCTTGCTGGGCACTGGGAGAAGGTTTTATGATAGATTTTAAAGAGGCGATATTAATGTAATTTATTAGCTGTAGATAGGATAATCAGGTTCAGTTTCTTGACCTGCCTGGCGGTAGGCAAGTGTCAGCGCGTCCTCCGCCACCGTACAAGCTATGATTTGTAGAGACACGCGGGGGACGGATTAGATGCGAGAAGCTCGACAATGTGGTTGTGAGGCATAAAAGTGTTTTAATGGTGGTTGGCCGCGGTTGCAATGTAGGGACTACCTTTATTAAATTTTACAGGTGAAAAACTGAAAAATCATAATTGATTTGTTAACGAATTAAACATAGATGAATAAATATTGCTCTCTATTACAAGCGGTATATGGGCTGACTGGTTGACTGGTTGTCGTTCGGCAGGGCTTCCCGAAAAAATCGGGACAGGCTACCATGACAAAGGTTGACTGGTTGTCTTTCGGCAGGGCTGCCAATGACAAATGTTGATTGGTTGATAGGTTGGTGTTCGGCGGGGCGGATGCAATCGGTGGGATTGGGGGTTCTGTATGGGGCCCTTAACGAAACACCCGTCTGACACCCATCTGACCCTTCCGCCTTCGGCACCTTCCCTTGAAAAAAGGGAAGGAGTAGTGCTGAGTGGGTTTCTATATGGGGTGTTGCGTAGAGTTCCTTCACTGCGCGGCTGGCGCGCAGGGGGCTATGGGCTTCGTTCAGGATGACAAAGCGGTTGGTAATCATCTGTAAAACCCAACGAAACAGACATTTTATACGTCTTTATTGGAACACGGTTTTTATTTGTACAATAGGGTGCAGAACGATGAATGGAGCGTCCAACTTCAGCTGAATAGTAGTAGTGGCGCTAAGGGCATGGTTCGACAAAAGCTCACCATGGCAGGGCTATTGGGCTGCAACGGGAATTTCGGCGTGTCATGGTTCGACGCGGCTGCCAATGACAGTTCTTTATTGGGCTTCGTTCGAAATGACGGCTTCGATTGGGCGACAACGTTGGGCTCAGGAGATTTACTTCGTAGAATATTTATTTTCAGTGGTCTCAGTGAAAAAGTGTTCTCCACTGCGTGCCGATGAAAAATCGGCACTACGTTGCGAAATGACGATTTCAATTTGGCACAAATCCCCTAATTTTGCAGTCCCAAAGCCTCTTCTACGCGGCGGATGGAATAATTTTTGTCTATCTTATACTAAATGAAAGATCTCTCATACGTTACAGGGCCTGATCCGGCTTATATTGAATCTCTATATAATGAATTTGTGCATGATCCTGAGACCGTTGATCCGGAATGGAAGAAGTTTTTTGAAGGGTTCGACCTGGCTTACGCACTCGGCCAACCCATAGAGCAAGGAGCGGAGAGCGGAAAGATTAGAGCGGATAACATAGAGCGGAAAGGTGAGAGCGAAGAGCGGAGAGCGGAGAGCGGTGTTGATGCAACACTCATAGCAAAGGAGATTGGGGTATTTGAGATGATACGGGCATATCGCAGGCGTGGTCACCTGGCGGCTACTACCAATCCGATAAGGGCGAGAAAAAACAGGCATCCGCAACTGGAACTGGAGCGTTTTAACCTGAGTGATGCTGACCTGGATACTTCCTTTTTTGCAGGGCGTTTTGTGGGGGCGAAAGATGCTCCATTGAAGGATATTATTACTAAACTACAAAGGCTGTATTGCGGTAATGTGGGCATTGAATATACTTATATTACCAATGCAGAGAAGAGCCACTGGGTGCAGAAGAATTTTGAGGACATGATCAGGAAGCAGTTTACGCTTGATGAACGGAAGCGCATACTCGAGAAACTGAATGAAGGGGTGATCTTTGAGAAGTTCCTGAATACAAAATTTATTGGTCAGAAACGGTTTGGGCTGGAAGGCGGGGAGTCAACTATTGCGGCTTTGGATACCATTATCAACCATGCTGCTGATAGTGGTGTGGAGGAGGTGGTAATAGGCATGGCGCACCGTGGAAGGCTAAATATACTGGCCAATACACTGGGAAAAACTTACGAACAGATCTTCAGCGAGTTTGAAGGGAATATGCCTGCTGATATGACGATGGGCAGCGGTGATGTGAAGTATCATTTGGGTTTTCAGTCGAACATAACGACGCCGAACGGGAAGGAAATAAATGTGCAATTGACCCCGAACCCATCGCACCTGGAAGCGGTGAACCCTGTCGTGGAGGGGTTTGCGAGAGCCAAGGCTGATACGCTATACAATAATGAATACCACAAGGTTTTGCCGATACTGATACACGGGGATGCCGCGGTAGCCGGGCAGGGTGTGGGTTATGAACTGTTGCAGATGAGTGAACTGGAGGGGTATCATACCGGTGGCACCATTCATTATGTGATCAATAACCAGATAGGATTTACCACTGATTTTGATGATGCACGATCTGCGGATTATTGTACCAGTGTAGCGTCTATGCTTCATTGCCCTGTACTGCATGTGAACGGGGACGATGCGGAAGCGGTGGTAAAATGCGCGGCACTGGCGGTGGCATACAGGCAACAATTTAACGAGGATATTTTCATAGATATGGTTTGCTATCGCAAGCATGGCCATAATGAGGGGGATGAACCAAAATTCACGCAGCCGCAACTCTATTCGCTGATAGACAAGCATCCAAATCCGAGGGAAGTGTATACACAATATTTGTTGCAGCACGGGGAATCGGAAGCACAGGAAATGGCGAAGGAAATGGAAGGGAAATTCTGGGATGAACTGCAGCAACGCCTTGACGAGGTAAAACAAAAGCCCCTGCCCTACACTTACCAGAAACCGGAACTTTGGTGGCAGGAACTGAGAAAGGCAACAGATGAGGATTTCCTGAAATCACCGGATACGGCGATAAAAGAAGAAGAATTCAAAAGGATGTTTACTTCGTTGATGCAGTGGCCGGAAGGGTTTAGTCCGCTGAGGAAGGTGGAGAAACTGCTGCAGGATAAAGTAAAGCTGTTTGAAAGTGAAGGAAAGGTTGACTGGTCTACCGGTGAACTGCTGGCATATGCAAGCCTGCTGGATAAGGCTTACGAGGTGCGCCTGAGCGGAGAAGACGTGAAACGCGGAACTTTCTCGCACCGTCATGCAGTGATATATGACCAAAATACCAACGAACCTTATAACAGGCTGAGCAGGATAAGGGATCACCAGGGAACGCCGTATATATACAATTCGCTGCTGAGTGAGTTTGCCGTGCTGGGATTTGAGTATGGGTATGCTATGGCCAACCCTAACAACTTAGTTATTTGGGAAGCACAGTATGGTGATTTTTCGAACGGGGCACAAACGATCATTGACCAATACATAGTAAGTGGTGAGCAAAAATGGACTTGCATGAACGGCCTGGTGCTGCTGCTGCCGCACGGCTATGAAGGCGGTGGGCCGGAACACTCGAGTGCACGGCTGGAGCGGTTTCTGCAGATGTGCGCCGAGAATAATATGGTTGTAACGAACATCACTACTGCCGCTAATTTCTTTCATGCGCTACGCAGGCAGTTGACATGGCAATTCAGGAAGCCGCTTATCAATTTTTCGCCAAAGGCAAACCTGAGGCATGTGCGGTCTTACTCGGCTATGAGTGAGTTTACATCGGGTGGGTTTAAGGAGGTGATTGATGATCCGAATATTAAGGATGAGCAACAGGTGAAACGTATCTTGCTATGCAGTGGTAAAATTTATTTTGATCTTAGTGAAAAGCAGATAACTGATAAAAGGGAAGACATCGCTATCATCAGGCTGGAACAGATTTATCCTTTGCCAATGCAACAGCTTAATGCACTGCGGGATAAATATAATAAAGCAGAATGGGTGTGGGTGCAGGAAGAGCCACGGAATATGGGGGCGCTTTCTTTCCTTATGATGAGCGGCCTCTCCCCGGCCCTCTCCCAGGGAGAGGGAGGTGTTACGCAGGGTGTTGCGATGAAATTCTTAAGCAGGCCGGCAAGTGCGTCTACGGCTACCGGGTTTGCTAAAAAGCACGCAATTGAGCAGCAGGCGCTGGTGGCGGAGGCTTTTAGTTTTGGGAATTCGTAATTGGTATTTTGGAATTAGGATTGACGATGGTTTGTTTTTGACCACCGCGAATTGGGTAACCCCGGATGGGGCATGACCCTTGTTATTCAACGTTTTACTTCTAACAGGTAGCCTCTCTGAGGCATTCGATAAGACAAAATAATGGCAGGTAGATATTAAACTGGCAACGGAGAGCGGATTGGTATTGTAAAGTGTCCCCAATCATGAACTATTTTGATTGATAATCTTATCTTTACCGTCCAATACGTAAATAAATTATCAATCTCAATCCGGGTATTATATTTGCACCCACATATCTAGTTACATGGAAGATCTTAAAACAACGCTTAAGCAACAGATCATAGAATCGCTGAACCTGCAGGGGATGAAGCCGGAGGAAATAGATGACAACGCTCCCCTGTTTGGAGATGGCCTCGGGCTCGACAGCATTGATTCACTGGAGCTGATGGTGCTGCTGGAACGCAATTACGGAATCAAAATAGAAGACGCCCGCGAAGGAAGGAAGATATTGACATCCGTGCAGACAATGGCGGAATATATTCAGCAAAACCGCAAAATATAATCGCCCTCAATGGCGGAAAAAGTAGTAATTACAGGTATTGGCATCATCTCCGCATTGGGCACGGGCTATCAGGCCCAGGTAGCTGCTTTGCGTACGGGCCGGAGTGGCGTAAAGGCTGTATCCATTTTACGTTCGGTACACGCTCCTGAGTTTGTGCTCGGGGAGATACGCATGACCAATGATGAGCTATCAGAATTTATTGGCCTTCCCGTGGGTGATAACGGCTATACACGCACTGCTCTGCTTTCACTGGCGGCTATGAAAGACCTGCTTAACACTGTTGACATTAACCTGTTAAGGAATGAGCCCTTTGCTTTCATCAATGCCAATACGGTAGGCGGTATGAGCAAGATGGAGGATATTTACCCCGATGTGCTTGCCCCCGATACACAGGAAAAGAACATAAAGTACATAGACACCCTCGACTGTGCAGAAAGCACCGAAAGGGTTGCCAATTTTTACGGCCTTAAACCATTTATGGCTACTATCAGCACTGCATGTTCCTCCTCTTCCAATTCGTTGCTGCTGGGTGCACGAATGATAAAACAAGGAGTGGTAAAACGTGCTGTATGCGGCGGAGGCGATGCACTTAGCCGTTTCACACTCAATGGATTTAACAGCCTGAAAAATGTGGATAAACATATTTGCAAACCTTTTGACAAAAACAGGCTGGGGTTGAACCTGGGAGAAGCAGCAGGGTTTTGCCTGCTGGAATCAGAGTCGGCGGCAAGGGCGAGAGGGGCCACTATAATTGCAGCATTCAGCGGATATGCGAATACTAATGACGCTTACCACTCTACCGCTCCATCACCCGATGGTTCGGGAGCCTATAATACAATGAAGCTGGCCCTCAAAATGGCATCTCTGGAAACAAAGGATATCAGCTATATAAACGCCCATGGTACAGCGACCCAAAATAATGATCAGGCCGAAGGACTGGCATTGCAAAGGCTTTTTGGCGCCAGCTCTCCCCCATTCAGTTCTACCAAACCATTTACCGGGCATACACTGGCGGCGGCAGGAATTGTAGAAGCTATATTTAGTATCGTAGCATTGGAACAACAGATAATAATACCCAATCTTAATTTTGAAACCCGGATGGAAGAACTGGAAATAGCGCCTGCAACTAAACTTATAGAAAATGCAGGGCTGCAACATGTTTTGAGCAATTCATTCGGATTTGGCGGCAGCAATGTTTCACTTGTATTCAGCAGATCATGACCCAACCAATGTATATCATTTCGGCATGTGCCATATCAGCCCAGCATACTTATGATGAGGCCGGCTTCCTGAGCCCGGTAATGAGCTGTGATGACGGCAAGTTGTTTGTGGTGGATCCTGACTATACAATGTACATTTCCCCGGTAGCCATAAGGCGTATGAGCCGGATGCTGAAACGCGGCATTACAGCAGGCATGCGCTGCCTGGAGGATGCCGGGGTGAAGACACCTGATGGAATAATTATCGGCACATCGCGCGGCAGTGTTACCGACATGGAGATATTCCTGAAGGACATGATAAAAATGGAAGAGCAGGCGCTGAACCCTACCAGCTTTATACAATCCACATACAATTCCATTAACGGCTGGCTGGCCATGTTATCAAAGTGCACAGGATACAATCAAACCTTTGTACACAGGGGTTTTTCATTAGAGTTATGCATTCTTGACGCCCAGCTAATGCTGGCCGAATCAAGTGAAAAAAAATACGTTCTTGCCGGTGGTTTTGACGAAATGACTGCTGAATACTTTACCATCCGCAATAAAATCGGATACTATAAAAAAGAGATACCCAACAACCTTGATTTACTTTCCCATTACGATACACCGGGAACAATAGGTGGTGAAGGCGCGCAATTTTTTACTTTTAGTAATGAACCCGGTGATGCAGTTTGCGCAATTCATAGCCTGCAGATGCTGAACAAACCAACGCCCGATGAAATGGTAACAGCCATCAATCACATGCTCTTGCAGAACGGCCTCACCGTTGCAGACATTGATGTAATAGTAAGCGGTATGAACGGCGACAGCCGGACCTGCGACCTGGTGGAACCGCTGATAAAACTAAGCTCAGAAAAAACTACAATTGCTGCCTTCAAACATCTTTCCGGCGAGTATGATACTGCATCAGGCTTTGGTCTGTGGCTGGCGAACTATCTTTTTAAAAAACAACATATCCCTGCCGAAGTGATTTATAAACAAGGAACTTCCACCAGTATCAGGAACCTGCTTTTTTGCAATGTTACTATTACGGGGAATGTGAGTTTGATGGTGATGAGGGGTGTAAAATAACGACCTACTCCTTCACAAACTTCCTTACCACAAGCCCATTCATCCTTATGAAGTAAACACCTGCGGGCAGGCCGGAGATATCAATTTGAATTACTTTCTTTCCGGTTGGAAGTCCTGTAGTTTTTTTTACTACCTGGCCTAAGAGATTGCTGATGGTTACACTTGAAATGGATGAAGCATTTGAAATGGTAATGTTATCATGTGCAGGGTTAGGGAATACAGAAATCTCATCCTGCGGCAGCACATTATTATTAAAAATCAATGAAGGAATAGAAGGTAAGCTGTCTGTAAGCTTGCGTATACGGTTGTTGCCTGCATCAGCAATATATGCTTTGCCGGCCGGTAGTATAAAGAATCCGGAAGGCCCGTAAAGTTGCGCGCTGGTTGCCGGGCCATTGTCGCCGGAGAATCCGGCAATACCATTACCGGCAATGGTATGGATAATGCCTGTGGAGGCAGTTATTTTCCTTATTACGTTACTGCCTGTTATATATACATTAAACGAACCATCAACAAATACAGAAGACGGAACATAGAGCCGCGCGGCAGTAGCCGGGCCGCCATCGCCTGCATAACCGGTGGAATCATAACCGGCAATAGTATTTATTACTCCGGTGGAAGCAACCACCTTCCTGATACGGTTATTGTAGCTATCGGCGATGTACAGATCACCGCTGGAATCAATAAATATGCCTGATGGGTTATTTAAAGTCGCGCCGGTAGCAGCGCCACCATCGCCAGAAAAACCTGTCATCCCGGTGCCGGCCACTGTAGTTATAATACCGGAACCGGCGTCTACTCTACGTACTACATTCTGTCCGGCATCAGCGATGAAAATATTGCCTGCATTATCGAGGCAAACTCCGAAAGGCACTCCAAGGTTTGCATCGGTTGCCTGGCCGCCATCGCCGGTGTAACCGGCGGTTCCGTTTCCTGCAATGGTAGATATAACACCTGTTGTTAAGTTTATTTTACGGATAACATGATTGCCCGCGTCGGCAAAATAAATTCCTGATGAATTAACGAATATCTGTTCAGGAGAATATAAAACAGATGCTGTTGCAGGGCCGCCATCGCCCGAATAACCGGTAGTGCCATTACCTGCAACCGTGGAAATCACATTGGTAGCGTGATCTATCCTCCTGATAACGCTGTTACCCAATTCAGAGAAATAAATATTCGCGGATGCATCCGCGAAAACGCTTTGCGGGTTATCAATACATGCACCTATCGGGGCGCCGCCATCACCACTATAACCGGAAGTACCATTACCGGCAATGGAAATGATATATTGAGCATGTACAAGAACCGGAAAAAAAACGGGCATGAGGAAAGATAAAATTCTCTTCATAAATAAATAATTACATGATCAGCATTAAAAATGAACATGCAAATTTATTGTGTATTACATCTGCAAAGTATGATGGAAATCAGGAAATATACACAGATGTGGCACACCTCCCTGGTGGGTAGATGTGCCACATACCTCCGTGGTGTGGCACATCTGTATGTAAGTTGAGGCGCTTCTACACCCGTTACCTGAATTGAAAATAAATGTAAAATACCGCTGCCCATCCGGTTTTTACATCTTTGAAATAACCTATGGTGCTGTGATGGCTGTCCATCACCTCGCCGTTATTTATATAACCTTTTGTGCTGTGATGGCTGTCCATTGCCTCACCGCTTTTGAAGTAGCCGAGGGTGCTGTGGTGGCTGTCCATGATCTCACCGTCCTTCATATAACCAAGTGTACTATGGTGACTGTCCATTATCTCGCCGCTGGAACTTATGTAACCCTTGGTGCTGTGGTGACTGTCCATGATCTCACCTGACGAACTGATATAGCCGATGGTGCTGTGGTGGCTGTCCATTAATTCCTGGGCTGATGAGGAGCAGATGCTAATGCAAAAAAGTGCAGAGAGGATGAGGAGTTTTTTCATATTGTTTGTTTTAGAGGTGCAAAGTAAGAGATTTAAAGATGAGTGGGAGTGACTTTGTCTTTGGGAGCCTGCCAAAGGATCTGCTACAAACTGTGGGATGCACCACGGGAAACCCCTTCGGGGTTTTTAATAGTTTTTATTCACTACCGCCGGTTTCACCGGCGGCTACCTGCCTGCCGGCAGGCAGGTTCACGGGTAAGCCCTTCGGGCTATGCAAAACTAAATGACATTGACCATCCGACAAACACATCTTAACAACTACCACAACAGAATATCGCCATAAATCATTAAACTTGAGTAGTAAAATAATGTTATGACTGCTACAGAAATGTTACGCAATAGTGTAAAAAAACAATTGGATGGGGCTGATGAAAGATCATTAAAAATGGTTCGCGCTATGCTGGAAGCCGAAGAGGAACATGATTGGTGGGACGATCTTAGCGATGGCGCCAAAGCATCCATAGAACAAGGATTAAAAGATGCCAAAGAAGGTAAACTCACACCTCATCATGAAGTAATGAAAAAATATAAAAAATGGATGTAACTGTCTTTTGGTCAGACCAGGCTAAAGCCCAACAATCACGTATCTAGCGCGGTCGGCGAGGTTTTTCTAAAAGTGCTATCGAATATATTTTCATATACAGTTCCTTGAATTCATATGTAAAATTTAAATTACAATGATTTCAATGCCCGCGTGCCCATTCAGCAATTGACACCTATTTCGGGAACAGCATACGGTAGTCGGTCTTAACTTTTCCGTTGCTGATGTCGTCGAGTTTCTTCTTGATCAGCCTGCGTTTCAGTTGAGAAAGATAATCAATGAACAGCTTTCCTTCAATATGATCATATTCATGCTGTATTACACGAGCTGTAATACCATGAAAGGTTTTTACCTGCACCAAAAAATTTTCATCCATATACCTGATATGCACATGGCTTGTGCGCTGAATATCTTCACGTACTTTGGGAATGCTCAGACAGCCTTCATTGTAAGGCCATAGTTTACCGGTATCTTCAATCTTCTGCGCATTGATAAAGACCTGTTTTATTGGCACTTCATCAGGGTATTTCCGCTTATCTTCGTCATTAAAATCTTCTACCACCTGCAGGGTATCAACAATAAACAGTCGTATAGGCTTGTTGATCTGCGGAGCTGCCAGCCCTACCCCATTACTGTTATACAGGGTTTCCCACATATCAGAAATGAGCTTGTTCAGCTCAGGATACTCAGCAATTATTTCATCACAAACTTTACGCAGTACGGGGCTGCCATAAGCAACTACGGGCAATATCATTAAATAATATATTTTTTAAAGATGGCAAAGTTAATTCATTTTTGACGGATGAATTGTGAATTTATGATTGCAGGAATTTTGAACTATATTTTGCAATAAGTACCAGGTTAGCGTATCTGCCAAATTATAAGTTGCCATAACTAAGATCAAAAGTCGCCTACCATCTGATATCGCCTTTCAGCGTAGAGTATTGGTTATACCTGTCTGTGTTATCAGGTATCACTTTTACTTCATACCTGGTCTCCAGGTTCTGTTTTGTACGGAAATGTACGCACATACGCCCGTCTACATAAACGTGCGTAATATACATTCCGTCGTTGAAGAAGTGAATAATATCCGGGTGTATAGGGTCATCTGTTTTTTGCTTTTTGACAGCGTTATACTCATCATTACTGTATGTCTTATAGGTAATAACTGTATCCCAGCCTTCGGCATGCGGATTGCGTATGAGGCTATAAGAAATCCTGTTGGTTCCCTTCTTAAAAGCCACCACCTGGTCATTCTCTTTCGAAACATCGGCCAGATCGTACCCTTTAGCCATTACTTCCGTTTCAAATTCCGTTAAGGAGGTAGTCCTTAGCTTAATTAATTCGTTGAACGAAAAATCCTGTGCATGCGCCGAAGGAGAAAAAAATAAGCCTGAAAAAAGAAATAATAAACAAATCCTGGACATAGACACCAATTTGCGTAGCAATATAGGGATGTTTTATATCCTGACATAATAATTACAAAAAAAATGAATCAGATGCATGGCCGGGGAATGAAAAAACTGCACTAAAACCAAGGGTTAAATGGCACTGATAATTAATGAAGCAGGTATTGAAAAAAATCTTCCGAAATTGGGTATTTCCATAGGAATAGATATTTTTACTGCAAAGAATATATATGCCAAAGGAAAGCAGGATACTGATTATACATGGATGGAGTGATTGCTCAGAGTCGTTTGTGAGCATAAAGAACTATCTGGTATCAAAGAACTTCGGGCAGGTAGAAACCGTATTTTATGCGGATTATGAATCGAGGGAAGATAGCCTTACTTATAATGATATTATTGAAGGGTTGAATGATAACCTGATTCAGAAATGCATAATCAAAAATGATGGTTCATCTGATTATAATTTAAAAATCATAGTACATTCTACCGGGGGGTTGGTTGTCCGGCATTGGTTGTGGCGGTATTATCATAATGGGGGGGATATTAATATTTGCCCAGTAACCAACCTTGTGATGCTGGCGCCCGCTAATTTCGGATCGCCGCTGGCACAAATGGGTAAGTCGTTCCTCGGTGAGCTCGTAAAAGGGAGATGGAAGGTTGGTGATTTCCTGGAGGCAGGCAGGCAACTGCTGAATGGTCTTGAACTCGCCAGCGATTACCAGTGGGAACTGGCACATCGTGACCTGCTGATACCGGATAATTATTTTCAGCCCGATAAAATTAAGACCACGATCCTGGTTGGCGATTCAGACTATACGGGCATTAGAAGCTGGTTCAACAAGCCCGGCACTGATGGCACCGTTGTCATTTCTGGAACAAACCTGAATACACTTAAACTTACACTGAAATTCGCCAAACCTAAAAACGACCCAAATAATACTTACCTGCCTCATGAATGGGTAAAGGACGTAAGCGTTGGTAATACTGCTTATGGTATCCTGCAAAACTATAATCACGGAACTATAACCGAAATAAATCCCGGAGATGAAGCAAACCCATATTCCAATGCAAGTGTTTTATTAAGAGCACTTACTGACAGTAAGGATGATTTTGTGCAATTACAGAAGGATCTGTCACAGGCAAATGATGACCTGTTTAATGGTACCGGCAAGGATAAATACCAGCAATTCAATATCCATGCAATTGATAGCCAGGGATCTCCGGTTCATGACTTCACACTTGAATTCAGCGTGTATAAAAAAGAAAATATCAGCGGCAATGTAATGTCTATAGACCAGGTGCCCGATAATGATGTGGATGACGATGAGTATGCCTTCAGTACAGAACTGAATACGCTGGTAACAAAGGAAACACATACCTATACCAATGATACCAGCTACCGGCGGCTGTTGGTAAACCATAGGGAATTAACAGATTTCGTCAGGAGATTAGTGCAGAACGCCAATTTTAAAAATGGCTTTGTAATTGGGATGCGAATTTATGTGCCTGCTGTAGATAAGGGTATCAGTTATGTACTGGACAACCTGCAGCATATAGTGATACATGATTCGACAGTGGTTGATGATGGTATGCCCCGTTTCTTCTTCGAAAACACTACTACCCTTGTGGAATTGCAGGTAGACAGGAAGAACACTTATGTGCGTATTGGTACTGACCCGGCAGATCATTGACGATGGTGTAGCAATAAATCATTCAATTCTGAAAACAAGTATTGAAGCCTTCTTATAGTTTCTAATACAGAGGCAAGCTATATAACTGCCTTTTAGCCAATAAAGTTTCTACCCGAGAGGTTAATTCCTGCATACTAAATGGTTTTTGCAGATAGTCGTCTGCACCAAGCTTAAAAGCTGTAACCTTGGTTGACTCATCTGCCAACGAAGTCACGAGGATAATACCAATATCATTTTTAAAATGGCCATCGCGTACCTTGCTTAACATTTCAAGTCCGGTCAAATGTGGCAACAAAATATCAGCAACAACGATATCAATACTTTCATTATACAGTTTTTCCAATGCCTCTCTTCCATCAGTTGCCTTTATTACGCTATGACCTCCTTTCTCAAGGATAAGTGTCATAGTCCGAAGAGCCACCTCATTATCTTCTACTAACAGTATCCTTGACATAGAAAAGAGTGGTTTGAATGCCTAAAGATAATTGCAATTTTCATTTAAAAAAATGATATACCCTAGATACTAATAAGTTACCCTCGGATTTTGCACCTCAACCATACCTGCGCATAGCTGCACCCATACTATATCTTCTGAGGGAAAATCGGGCAATTGCATTCATATTATACCAATTTCATTGTGTAAAAGATGTTCAAAATTTTCTCGTTCAAGGCACTCTTTTTATTTTGCTCTTACCAATAAAAATGCTATTATTACTCTCTGTAACATCCATGTACGTACATTTACTGACCAAAATCATGAATAAAAGAGTCGCCTATCCCCTTTTTTATGATTTAGATCAGTTGGACTGATTTGAAAATAAAAGATTTTTACATCCTAATTAAACAATAATTCTATGAATAAAAATGGACTTTTTTTATCAGGGTAACTTTTGTTGCAAATGCAAAATTAATAACGACTTAAAAAATTAATTAACCAAAAAAAACAGCGTATGAAAACAAGTAAAATACTAACAAAATTCCTGCATTTAGCAGTATTAGTTATTTTAGGGGCAAATACCTCAATGGCACAGGGATCTGATAATCCTGATGTAACCAAACAGGTGGCTGCATTGAAACCAGGGGAAAGTAATTTGATGGTGGTTGGCCTTGTGACATTTGGTTTTGTAAATCAATCAACAACCAATTCATTTGGCGGGGTAAAATCTACAGATAAAAGCAATAGCATAGGCGATGTTGATCGTTATGAATTCAGCCCGATGTTCTTATGGCGGCATGGAGATAAACTGCTCGCAGAATTTGAACCATCATGGGATGGGTCTAATATTGGTGTGAACTGGGCAGATATATCCTACTACGTTGCACCAGGTTTTATAGTAAGGGGTGGATATATAGTTTTACCATTCGGAACCTATACCAAGCGCCTTGCCGCAGGATGGATCAATAAATTACCTTCTGACCCGATGGGTACGGATATGGCAGGTAGTGATTTCGGTGTTGAAGTGGAAGGTGGGTTCCCTCTTGGAAATATGAAATGGAGTTATGACGTTGCGCTTTCTAACGGATTTCAATTGAATAATGACGGAACAATATCAGGTGTAGGCATCAGCGCTATCAACAATGGTAAAACACTTACAGGAAGATTAGCTTTATTGCCGCTTTCGAATTCCAGCCTGGAAATTGGTGTTTCCTCTTTATATGGCAGCCTTGCTACACCCGCCGGCGCTACATTTACGAACATTAATCCTTCTGATAAAAAGGGTCCTAACGTCAGCATGTTTGCTGTTGATCTTAATTTCGTAAAAAATATTAACCCGGTACAGATAAATATTAAGGGCCAGTATAGTTCTGCAATGGTCACTAATATGAATTACGCTGACACCTTGAATAACACCTACACCTTTAAAAATGCAACAAGTACTGCTTTCGGACAAGTTTCAGTTCGGCCTTCGAAGTCAAAAAACAAGATACTTAGAAATTTTGAGTTAGCTTATCGTTATGTCAATTATACATCTCCCAAGCAATCAATGTGGGGACAGAATTATAATGAATCAGACTTTTGCCTGAATTACTGGCTTAGCTGGAGAACGGTACTAAAATTAGGGTATGAAACAACAACAGCTAAGGGGACAACAAATAATAGCATTTCAACAGGATTAGACGGCAGTTCTACAGGTATTAACAGATTGATCATCCAATTCTCAACCGAATTATAAAAACAATTTCTATGAATACAAGAAGCATGAAAAAAATAGCGACAATAGCAATCATTTGCTTTGGTATAATTGGCCTGATCTCAATAAACGGTTGTGTGGAAAGCAAAGCAGTAGCGGCAAAAAGCGGTGCACAACTTTGGGCTGAAAATTGTTCCAGGTGCCATAATATGCCTGCTCCAAGCACTTTTTCGCAGGAGCAATGGAAAACCGTAGGTATGCATATGCAAAGCCGCGCATTGCTGACTAATAAGGAAAGAGATAAAATTGTTGAATTTTTGCAGCAATCAAATTGATAACTTTTCAGTATTATCTTCTTTTTAAATCTTCCATACTTAATTAAGTATGGAAGATTTAAAAAGAAGATAATACTGAAAAGTTATCAATTTGATTGCTGCAAAAATTCAACA
>CAIMDZ010000151.1 GCA_903839875.1 uncultured Bacteroidota bacterium | reverse complement strand
TATTTCAGCACATTGGATGAATTGCTTTGTGTCATAAAGAAACAAATGGAAATTTGGAAAAAGCCTAACGATGAACTAAGAAAATTATGCTGCATTATTTAAGACGCTGTGTATAGTAATTGTTAAAGTATTATAAGTTATGAAAATGCTTTCTTTTTTAAATATTCTTGCAAAATATCGCCAACAAATTATTGTTGTTACAACTACTAAAAGTAGAAAAATAAAATAAACAGAGTAACCTTGATGAAGATAGTTGCTATTCAAATCTAGAAAACCAAAGTAATCGTAAATCAATGCAATATTGTATAAAGCAAAGCACCAGAATAATATTTTTATTCTGTTATTCTGGTGATTGCCAAACTGAATCAAAATTCCATTATTTTGTTCAATAGTATTCAATGGCTCACGATTTAGGTTTTATTACGCAGGTTGCATCATCTTCTCCTTCAGGTGCTGCAGCATATCCGCAGTCATCCTGTCCAGATCGAAATCGTGCTTCCAGCCCCAGTCGGCACGGGCAGCAGCATCATCAATGCTCTTCGGCCATCCATCGGCAATAGCCTGCCTGAAGTCAGGAGCATAATCAATGGAGAAATCAGGAATATGCTTTTGTATAGCTGCTGCAATTTCCTTAGGCGAAAAACTCATCGCCGACAGGTTGTAGGCCATGCGCGTTTTTAGTTTTTCTACAGGTGATTCCATGAGCTCTATGGTACCGCGTATGGCATCATCCATATACATCATGGGCAGGTAGGTATTCTCTGACAGGAAGCAAGTATACTTCTTGTTCTTAAGCGCCTCGTGGTAAATTTCAACGGCGTAATCTGTGGTTCCACCACCCGGCTCAGATTTCCAACTGATAAGGCCGGGGTAGCGCAGACTGCGCACATCAAGGCCCCAGCGCTGGTTGTAGTACTGGCACCAGAGTTCGCCCGCATACTTGCTTACGCCGTATACCGTTCGTGGTTCTATTATTGTTTGCTGTGGCGTTTGTTCATGCGGCGTCGTTGGCCCGAATATGGCAATAGAACTTGGCCAGTAAATTTTAGTTAGTTTTTCCTGTACCCCGAGGTCGAGAATGTGCAGCAGGCTTTGCATATTTATCTCCCATGCCTTGTGTGGCGCTTTTTCACCGGTAGCGGAAAGTAGTGCTGCGAGCAGATATATCTGGGTGATGCCTTCCTTTTTCACAAGGTCGTGTGTGGCGCGGGTGTCCATTACATTCAGTATCTCATAGGGGCCACTGTCTTTTAATAAGGGATGAGCTTCCTTCAGGTCGGTAGCAACCACATTATCGTTGCCATACAACTTCCGTAGCGCCAATGTAAGTTCCACACCTATCTGTCCTCCGGCGCCTATGATAAGAATTTTTTCCTGTTTCATTTTTCTTTAGTATAAAGTCAAGAGTATAAAGTAGAAAGCTGTTACGCAATATTTTTAGTAATTAAGCCATTGAGCCATTAAGTTATTAAGCCATTAAACTATCACTGGTTTTCCTTGATCAATTTAATAAAGTCATCAAACAAATATCTTGAATCATGGGGGCCCGGTGTGGCCTCGGGATGGTATTGCACTGAGAATACCGGCTTGCCTTTTACCCTGATTCCTTCTATTGAGTTATCATTCAGATTCACGTGTGTCACTTCCACGTCTGGGTTATTTTTAATTGCCTCCGGGTCAACTCCGAAACCATGGTTTTGTGTAGTGATTTCAGATTTACCGGTGATCAGATTCTTTACCGGGTGGTTCAGCCCCCGGTGCCCGTGATGCATTTTAAAGGTAGAGATGTCGTTAGCTCTTGCCAGCAACTGATGCCCGAGGCAAATACCAAAAAACGGTTTATTGGTAGCAAGTATATCTTTCACAGTCTTTACTGCATAGTCCATTGACGCCGGGTCGCCGGGGCCGTTGGAGATAAAATAACCATTTGGTTCAAATGCCTTTAATTCTTCAATGCCTGTATTGGCCGGAAAAACTTTAACATAAGCACCCCTGTCAACCATGCATTTCAGGATGTGTTTCTTTACTCCAAAATCCATCACTGCAATCCGCACCTTTGAATCGGGTGAACCTTGTGTGTATGCTTCCTTTGTAGAAACCTGTGATGATAGTTCAAGGCCTGCCATATCCGGCACTTTCAGTAAAGCTTCTTCCAGGCTTTTCTCATCACTCAGTTCTGTGGAAATTATACAATTCATTGCGCCTTTATTGCGTATGTGTTGTACCAAAGCACGTGTATCCACATCATAAATAGCAACCAGGTTATTTTTGATCAGGTAATTTTCAAGACTGTCGTCGGCAACCATACGGGAATACCTGTACGAAACGTTCTTGCAAATAAGCCCGCTGATTTTTATAGAGTCACTCTCTACATCATTGTTTTTAACCCCATAGTTGCCAATGTAGGCATTGTTCATTATGAGTACCTGTCCGGTATAAGATGGATCAGTAAAAACCTCCTGGTAGCCTGTCATACCTGTGTTGAAGCATATCTCGCCGCCGGCAGTACCCCTTGCGCCAAATGATTTTCCTTTAAAAAGTGTACCATCTTTCAGCAGTAGCCAGGCAGGAGTAAAAGTATTAGTTTCAGTCATTGAAAAAACAAATTGTGCAAATGTAAGTTTTATTACTCAATGGCTAAAATAATTTGAAAATGCGGAAATGTGAAAATGTGGTAAACTTATTGATTAATCAATAGTTGCTTTTTTTGCTGGCGATAATACAGCCTGATCTTCGAATATTTTAAAAATGTGGCATAAACTGAAAGCCTGCAAATGGTATAGCCATAAAAACCATCAAGGAACCCGAGCTGAATGATGAATTCATTGATAAAATGCCATTTGGGTGAAAAAAATATTTTCATCAACGTTGCATTTTTACCATTTTCCACCGATTCCCGGGCAGCAAGCTCTGAATATTTTTCTATTTTATTCAAATGTTCATTTATTGTATTAAAGCTGTAATGGAGAATATCACCTTTCAGCAATCCAATGGCTTCTTTCTCGTCATTTAAACGCCAGAATTCGTGTACTTTTTTCTCTTCCCATCGTCCTTTGTTTCTATTGTACAGGCGGGTTTGTCTGTCGGGATACCAACCGCAGTATTTTATCCATTTGCCACAATAGTTGGTTATCCTTGCCATTTCGTAAACAGGGTGTCCTGGGCCTTTCTTTATTTCTATAATACTCTTTATTAATTCAGGTGAGAGGGCCTCATCGGCATCCAGTGACAATATCCAATCGTTTGTAGCCTGCTGTGTTGCAAAATTTTTCTGTACTCCGTATCCCAGGAATTTATGTTCAATCACGCGTGCATTATAGCTGTTTGCTATTGCCTTCGTATTGTCAGTAGAAGAACTGTCAACAATTATTATTTCATCAGCGATATCTTTAACCGATTCGAGGCACCGTGCAAGGTTTCTTTGTTCATTGAATGTGATGATAACCGTACTAATCCGAATCATGTATTTCCTTGTGATAAATAAGAGCGGCAAATTTAGACAGACAAGGTTGTTTTAACTATTTTTTGTAAAATATTTATGACAAATCATATTTTAATGTTCATTTTTTCCGTATTTTTACTTAATTCACTTTTTTAATTACTATTTCTTACTTTTAAAAACTGAGCATAAATGGTTTGTGCGCATAGAGGTGTGTATGCTTTCTTTATTGGTTTTTTTGTTTGTTCGCAAATTAGTGCGGTCGAGGTCTATGGTAAAGGTGATAAAGACGACAAATCACTAACCTCGCCAAATTCTTCATTAGTTATCCCTGTTACTGAATTTCAGTGGAAAGATCATAAAGCGCTTACCTGGGAGGATTTCAAAGGGCCTGTTAATGCTGCGTCCGATGAGTCTGCAGCAGCAACGCATTGTGGTATCGGTTTTCGTGTAAACAATATTGGAGCTTCCGGCAAACCCGAAGTGGTAGTCTATAATTCTTTTTACATCAACAAATCGTGGGTCCGTCCTGATGCAAAAATACCTGCCATTCTTGAACATGAGCAAGGGCATTTCGATCTATGTGAAATCTATACCAGGAAGCTCAGATCATTATTGTTTAATTTCAGGTTTGATATAGCAGAGGTAAAACCTGCTTTAATGAATATTTTCACAGAAGTTAATGATCTGTATGAACGCCGTCAGCAAGCCTATGAATCTGAAACATCGCACGGAACAAACCTTGCTCAGCAAAAAAAGTGGCAGGATATTATCAGCAAAGAATTAAATTGATTCTTGTATACTGTATACTGGGTAAAACAGTGCAAATATAATTACGGGCTTTACGAGCTTAAAAACGTAAGCTGGGCACTATATAAATGACAATAAATTGCGCCTTTGCTGCCTGCCCCTCCATCGGCGGAGGTGAAAACTGTTTTGCACAAATCTATGCCGCGTGAAGTATAACTACAAAAATTACCCAACTCAATTTTGTAAATCAGGAAAGTAATTTCTGCCTTAAAAGAAATTCAAGTTGTTCATTGGAGATACTGAGTTTCTGACTCATTTCCTTCTCCTCAATTTTTTGTTTATAAACCTCGTAAGCCCTGTTGATTGCGAGATCTAATTCTTCTTCATTCCAGGGTTTTGTAAGGTAATGGAAAATCTTTCCTTTATTAATAGCGTCAACAACCGCATTCATATCAGCATAACCCGTCAGCAGTATCCTGATAGGATCAGGAAACTCGTCTAATATAGATTCAAGAAACTCGACGCCTGTCATTTGAGGCATTCGCTGATCTGTAATAATAATATTAACCTCGTTTTTCCTTAACAGGGTTATTGCTTCCTCTCCGCTTATTGCAGTAAAAATATTGTATTTAATACGAAACACAGCCTTAAAAGAAACAAGGTTGTTCAGTTCATCATCAACATATAAAATACTTATCTTATTCGGCATAATATATAATCCTGCAAGTTACTAAAAAAGAAGTAAAAGTATTATAGTTAATCAATGTATTTTCATTCAAAAAGAAAATTATGTAATGAGTAAACTTATTTTTCTGAAAATCATAAAAAGAATGAAATAGTATTTGTATTTTTAGCCGTTAAGAAATTATAAACATATACTTGTTATTAGCAGGACACATTTTTTTATAGTTTTAAAAAAAATATTTATATTAGTTAATAATTATTTTTGAAGAATAATTTATTACGT